>NZ_JAJEPR010000016.1:0-80292 GCF_020686945.1 Fusicatenibacter faecihominis
GCCCAGATGGGGGAGTTTGAGGGGGCCTGCGGGCTCGCTGACTCGGAGCGGGCCCCCTCAAGTTTGCCTCGTCCCGCTTTCCCAAAGCGTTAATCTAAATGAAACCGTTCAATATCTTTGACTTCCCGTTCCTCAAGTCTCTGCTTGAGTGTCCTCATCACGAGATATCGCAAAACGGCCATAATCGGCACTCCAAGAAACATGCCGAGCACTCCGGCAATGCTTCCGCCGATCGTGATCGCCACGATAATCCAGAGCGGCCGCAATCCCACGGACTGTCCCAGAATCTTGGGTCCAAGATACAGTCCATCAAACTGCTGAAGCGCGAAGATCATAATAATGAAGATCACCGCTTTCAGCGGACTGACCATCAGCATAACAATCGCTCCCGGAACGGCTCCGATGAAGGGACCGAAATAGGGAATCATATTCGTGATACCAACAATCAGGCTGATCAGTAGCGTATAAGGAAGCCGGAGAATCGTCATGACAATGAAGCACAGCACGCCGATAATCAGGGAATCGATGGCTTTTCCGATGACGAAACCACCGAAAATGTCATTACATTCCTTCAGAGTATCCATAATATACGGAATCCTTTTCTGGGGAAGGAAAGCGTAGATGCTTGCTTTCACCGTGCCCAGCAGAATCTTTTTGTCCATCAGAATATAAATGGAAACGATCAGCGCAATGACCAGATTCAAAAGAAGCTGCATGATGGACATGGACAGAGAATACAGGGTCGGGACGATGTTTGATGCAAAATCCCTGATATAATTGAGGATCGAGGGCAGCATGTTGTCCATGGCATCCTGAATGGCACTGATATCCAGGCTGGGGAACCGCTCGTGCAGCTGAGTCAGGAACTGGTTAAATTCCGACGCGGACTGCGGAATGACCGTGAGAGCGGAGTTGATGAGGTCTGTTAAACTGTTTACGATCTGCGGAACCACGCCGAAAACGGAAACCAGTACCAGACCCAGTAAAATGATATAGGTGATTGCAATGGCAATGCCCTTGATGACGCCTTTTTTCTTGATTTTCGTGTGCTTTTGCAGAAGCCGGCAGAACATTTTCACTGCGGGATTCAGGATAAAAGCAATCAGAAAGCCGATGATAAAAGGCATCAGGACGTTCAGCACATTTTTGATCCAGGTAATGGTCTGATCCAGAGAAATAATAGCCTTAAAGATCACGGCGGCGATGGCGACGACGGCGATCACATAGATAGCGATGGTAAAATACTGGCTGTTGGCTAGAAAACGGGTGGTTGCCTGACGGTTGGTCCTGAAAGTATTCGCACTCTCGACGGCTTTCGCCTGCTCCTGGGTACTTTCCTGCGTCTGAGAGCCCGCTTCTGCCTCGCCGGAAGCTTCTTCTTCATTCTGCTGGAGGCTCTTCCATTGGGAAGCGAGCTGTTGATTTTCACGTTGTTCTTCTTTTTTCCGGTTCTTCTGCTTCCGGACACTTACATTGCTGCGGCTGGGTGACAATTTTCTGATACTCCTTTTCAAAAAAATAGATAAAAAAGTTACGCTGTTTTTTATTATAATGTGTGGCAGGAAAGGAATCAAGGAAATAAGAGTCGGAAAGTTCTGAAAAAAATATAAACACTCATTGGGTCAAATGTCGTGGTTGTTAAAAAAATTTGAAAAAAATCGAAAAAACCTCTTGCATTTTGGGAGGAGCTGTATTATAATACTTTTTGTCTTGAGAGAGACGAACTGAATATGCGCTTTTAGCTCAGCTGGTAGAGCACCTGACTCTTAATCAGGGTGTCCAGGGTTCGAGCCCCTGAAGGCGCACTTAAAGGTACCATTTTTGAAGCCATAGGAGCTCCGGGGATGGTGCTTTTTTTGTGTAATAGGAAATTCTTTTGGAATTACCTATTACACAAAAAGCCTTCCGGGCAGGATTCTTTAAGTGCTTGCAAATCTGAAAAGCCTGGGCTACAATGATTTCAAATACGTTTCCCTATGGCGGTTACAGAAAGTCGGAAGATGCAGATATGATGGACAAAAAGGCAGCAGCAGAGTATCAGCAGGAAAAGAAAGATTTCACACGTTATCGCTGCGTGCAGTATACATTTCAATGGTAAGATAAAAAATAGCAGGGGGCAGGTTCAAAACGAACCTGGCCCCTGTATTTTTCAGGAATAAATCTTCTCTTTTTTCATAATCCGTATGTAGGAAAACAGCAAAAACAGCATGCACAGCAGCCAGGAAAACGGCTCGGCGACGGAGGCTCCCGCGTAGCCCCAGAGGGGGACAAAGACGAAAGAAGCAAGGATCTTGATGACAAGCTCCATGGAGCTGGAGATCAGCGGAATGGTCTTGTAGTTGATTCCCTGGAGGGTCATGCGGAGCGTCAGCAGGACACCTAAAGGGAAGAAAAAGATCATATTAATATGAAGGTTCATCAGGGCGTTGCTCATAATCACGGAATCGTCGGTTCCGGCGAGGGCCTTTACCAGCGGTTCAGCGAGAGTCAGGATCATAATCAGGAACATGGCAGACCAGATGAGGCAGAGGATGGAAGATTTCCTGATACCGTCCCGGATCCGGTCCATACGGCCTGCGCCGAAGTTCTGGCTGACGAAAGTAGCGTTGGCACTGGCGATGCTGGCAAGAGGCATGTTTCCAATCATGACGATTCTACGGGCTGCCGTGTGGGCGGCGATGATGGAGGTTCCCAGCGTATTGATGGAGCCCTGCAGGATGACGGAGCCGATGGAGAAAATGGAGTTCATCAGGCCCATGGAAAAACCGGTGGTGACAAGCTCGCTCACGAGTTTCTTATTATAGGAAAAATGTCTTCTGGAAGGAATCAGAAAACGGAAATTCCGGTAGAGATACAAAAAGCAGAGCACACTGGAGATCAGCTGGGCCAGAACGGTCGCTCCTGCGATTCCGGCCACACCGAAACTGAAGACGGTCACGGCAAGAAGATCCAGAAGAAGGTTAAGGCTGCAGGAGAAGATCAGGAAATACAGCGGGATCTTGCTGTTTCCCACGGCTCTTAAAAGGCCGGAGCCCATGTTATAGAAGAGGGCCGTGGCCATACCCGCCATGACGACGGTGAGATAAGTACGGGATTCGCTGAAAACATCCTCCGGCGTCTGGATGAGCCGGAGTACGGGCTCGGCAAAGAGCAGCGTCGCTACGGTGATGAGCACCGAGATGGCCACGTTCAGGATCAGAGTCCAGGCAACAACGGATTTCATCTGCTCCTCATTTTTCGACCCGAAGGCCCTGGCAAGAAGAATGCCGTAACCGCTGTTGATGCCGTTGGCAAAACCGATGACCAGACCGGTGATGGAGCCCGTAAGACCGATGGCGGCGAGAGCCGACTGCCCGAGATTGTGGCTGGCGATCATGGTATCCCCGATGTTGTAACATTGCTGGAAAAAGTTACTGATAAAAAGTGGGATGGCGAAGATCAGGATGTTGGACAGGGCACTTCCCTGCGTCATATCCCTGGTCTGCCCCTGTTTGGCAGAACTCATGTTGTAAAAACCCCCATTTCATTTGTTGGAATGCATATCGCTTGTCAGCATACACCTTGAAGCAGACTCAAAGTCAAGAAAAATTTTGCCGCATTTTTCCTTTTTATGAGCGCACATGTTCTTATTGTATTACCCCGCCGGGATCGTGTCAAACAGAGATTTCAAGTTGCAATCGCCGGGCCGGAATGTTATTATCAGTATAAGAGTTGGATCACAGGCCGGCAGAACCGGCAGCTGCTGATGGACGGGGAAAAACAGCAGCAGGGAGAGAAATGAAAGATGTCAAAATTTAAAGAATATGATGTGGAGGAGATCGATGCCCTCTGCAGTCTGGGGAAAGCTTTGTCTTCACCTATACGAATAGAAATCATGCAGCTTCTGTATGAAGAGGGAATGATCATCGGCGATATTGCAAAAAAACTGGATCTTCCTGCCTCCAGCACGGCGTTTCATCTGAAAATTCTGGAGGAAGCGGGACTGATCCGCATGGAAAAGCAGCCGGGAACGAGAGGAACTGTAAAATTCTGTATCCGGAAAGTGGACTATATTACAGTCAGTCTGATCAAGAAAAATACGGACGTTTCGGAGATTTTCAATGCAGAGATGCCTGTGGGAGCCTTCAGCAGCTGCCAGGTGACGCCTACCTGCGGTATGTTCGGGCCGGACGGCTATATTGGAAATGAAGACACGGAGTACTGTTTTTATTATCCGGAACGGATGAAGGCCGGCATTCTGTGGACCTCCTCCGGCTATGTGGAATACAAATTTTCCAATGGCGTCCCAAGAAAAAGAAAGATCAAAAGAGCGAGCATTTCCATGGAGATCTGCTCGGAGGCGCCCGGTTATAAGGAAGACTGGAAATCCGATCTGACGCTCTGGGTCAATGATGTGGAGGTGGGAACCTGGACCTGCCCGGGAGATTTCGGGGGCAGAAGAGGACGATTGAATCCCCCGGCTTGGCCAAATGGAAGCACACAGTATGGGATGCAGGTGGTCTGGGAGATCCGGTCAGACGGCAGTTATCTGAACGGGGAAAAGATCAGTGAAGTGACGGTGAACCAGCTCAGTATCATGGATCGGGCCTTTGTGTCTGTGAAAATCGGAAATAAACCGGGAGCGAAATACGAAGGAGGGTTCAACCTCTTCGGAAAGCATTACGGAGATTACAATCAGGATATCGTCCTGACAATGGAATACTGAAAGCGAAGCGCTGTGGATAAAAACGTCCGCGGCGCTTTTTTGTGTGATTACGAAAACGTTTAAGACAAAAAGCACAGAAATTTTGAAGCCGTGTTTCTTGTCGGAATGCACAAAACAAACAAGATTGTTGGAATATAAATGGCGAAGAATGTAAAACAAACAGCAAAACTGTTACAATAAAGAAAAATAATGGTAAATCTGCCCGTAAAATACAAAAAAACCATTGACAAATAGTCAAAGTGTGGTAGAGTATAGGTATCAGCAACAGGGATTGTGTTATAAACAACAAGTTCATTTGAAAGAATGGAGAGATTATAACAGAAAAACTGTTAGAAACTATCTCGGCCGGATAGATCAGAAACGAAAGCAAAAACAAACAAACAAAAGTGAATCCAACTACCCCGGAAAACAGAACGTGTACAGACCGTCAGAAGAAACCAGAATGAAGGGCGCGGCATACATAAAAGGGTCTGTTTTCACAAAAGATACGGGCGACCGTATCAGGCAGCAAGATTGAAAGAGCAGATTTTGACAAGGAGGATTTCAGGGATGAAAAGAAAATTATTGTGTGCGTTACTGACTGGTGCTATGGTACTTTCCGCTGGAAGCGCTGTTATGGCAGATGAAACAGAGAGCGAAACTTCCAATGTAAACGAAGATGGTTCTGTAAATGACCCGAGTCAGGTAGAAGTAGATGAGAACAAGCTTGTTATGTGGTCTCTGTTCACCGGTGGTGACGGCGAGTACATGACCAAGATTATCGATGACTATAATGCAACCAGCCCCAGCAAACAGGTTCAGTCCATTACCCTTGTATGGGCAGACTACTACACCAAACTGCAGACCGCAGTAGCAGCTGACAAAGGACCGGACGTAGGACTTTCTCATGTATCCAAACTTCCGGAGCTCGTTGATCAGGGCGTTGTAGAGCCGCTGAACGATTACCTGGATGAGCTGGGCGTAGACCTTTCCTCCATGTACACGCAGAACTCTCTTGATTCTGTAACCTTTGACGGTGAGATCTACGCAATTCCGCTGGATACTCATGCTGAGGTTATGTACTACAACAAAGATATCCTTGAGAAAGCCGGCGTTGAGCTCAATGCAGACGGCAAACTGGATATCAGCAGCCTGGATGATTTTAAAGCAATGCTGGATAAGGTAAAAGCTGTTATGGGCGATGGCGAGTCTCCCCTTTCTCTGCCGAATACCGGTGATGATCCTTACCGTGTATGGTGGGCAACTTATTACCAGCTGGGCGGAACTCCGATCGTTAACGATGACGGAACAGAAGTTACTCTGGATAAAGACAAAGCTGTTGAAGCAGCTGAGTTTGTAAAATCTCTCTATGATGACGGCTATGTAGCAACCGGTATCGATGACCATCAGAAACTCTTCCAGTCCGGAAAAGCAGGCTTCCTGTTTGGCGGAACCTGGGCAGTAGGCGTTATGGAGTCCACCGATGGACTGAACTTCAACGTTCAGAGCTTCCCGCAGCTCTTTGATGAGGATCACTGCTGGGCAGATTCCCACACCTTCATCCTTCCGGTAAACGGCGACAGAGACGAGGACGAGACCAAAGCAGCTGTTGAGTTCATGGTTGCAGCCTGCAAAGACGGCGGTCTGACCTGGGCAGGTTCCGGCCAGATCCCGGCAAATACCGAAGTTACCGGCAATGAAGAGTACGCAGCACTTCCGTACAGAAGCAACTATCAGGATGAAGTTGAAAAGGCTGTTCTGCCGGCTAAGAACCCGCACTTCTACGCTATGAAGGATGGCATGATCCAGAGCCTGGATACCATCTGGACCGGCACTAATGATGCAGCAACCGGTATTGATGCACTTGTTGACGAGCTGTCTTCTAACCTGGAATAAAGCATAGTCAAGAAAGGGGGAGCTTTTCAAAGCTTCCCTTTTCTTTTTAAAAAAGCTCATAGAAAACTGTCTGGTTTCAGGCAGAAAAAGGAGGTAAAACGATGAGCAAACAGAGAAAAAGAAAACTGTTTTTTACTGCCCTGGCTTTCATGCTTCCCTTCTTGATTCTCTATACAGTTTTTACCATTTGGCCTGTTATCCAGGGATTTTATGTGAGCATGCACAAATGGGGACTGATGGGAAAGCAGAAGTACATCGGCTTTGACAACTATATCAAATTCGCAGGAGACAAGAAATTCTGGTCGGCTCTTGGAAACACCTGTAAATTTGTAGTGATCACAGCTCCCATGCTGGTGATCATCGCCCTGATCCTGGCGCTTCTGGCCAACCGGCAGACAGTCATGAAAAAAGGGTTGCGGATTTCCTATTATCTTCCCAGTATCCTCTCCGTTTCCGTGGCATCCTTCATTGCGAAGAACACCTTCAGTCCGTACAATGGACTCTTAAACGGCGTACTCCATCAGCTTCATATCCTGCCGGCAAATACGGAACTGCAGTTTCTCCTGGATCCAAAACTGGTCTGGGTGGTGATCTCTGTTATGACCGTCTGGTGGACCATTGGTTTTACCATGATGCTTTACATATCGGCCTTACAGGATATTGATATGGGGATCTATGAGGCAGCCTCCATCGACGGAGCAACCTCCACACAGCAGCTTTTCCGTATCACACTTCCGCTGCTTCGTCCTACCACAGAGCTGGTCGTTCTTCTTCAGCTGATCGCCTGCTTTAAGGTATTCGGACAGATCCAGCTGATCACCGGCGGCGGCCCGGCAGGAAGCACAAAACCCTTGATCCAGTATATTTATGAGACTGCATTCAGCAAGAATAACCTGGGTTATGCGGCAGCCATGTCCTATGTGCTCTTTGGAATCCTGCTGGTACTTTCACTGGCACAGCTGATCATGCAGAAACGGGGAGGTGACAAGTGATGAAAACAAAGAAAACCGCAGGGCGTATTGCTCTTGATATTCTTTCCATCTTTTTTGTTGTGGTCTTTCTTGCCCCTGTGATCTGGGCACTGTTTGTATCACTGCAGCACGAAGGAAAACAGATCTCCAGTATCGTAAGCTGGTTTACGCCTCCTTACACCATCAGCAACTACTCTGACATTATCAAAAACTCATCCGTTCCGCTCTGGTTCATGAACAGCCTTTTTATCGCTGTGATCGTGACGGTTGCAACAGTTCTTGTGACCGGAATGGCAGCTTATGCGCTGGCACTGATCCCCTTTAAGGGAAGTCAGCTGTTTATGATCTATGTACTGATCGGTATGATGGTTCCCGGCGAGGCAACGATCGTTCCGCTGTTCATCACCGTAAAGGATCTGAAGCTCATCGACAGCTATGCCGGTATGATCCTGCCAAGCATTGCGGGCTCTATGAATCTGATCATCATGACAACGTTCTTTAAAGGACTTCCGAGAGAACTGATCGAAGCAACCGAGATCGATGGCGGTGGAAAACTGACGGTATTCTTCAAGATCGTTATGCCGTTGTCAAAATCCATCATTGCAACGATCTGTATCTTCTCCTTTGTTGGAAGCTGGAACAACTACCTGTGGCCTCTGCTTTGTGCCATGAGCAATGAGATGTTTACGCTTCCGGTAGGTATTCCGACGTTTACCAGTACATATACGGTGGACTATGTAAAGCCCATGACGGCAAGTATGGTGGCTTCTCTGCCCATGATCATTCTCTACATTATCTTTGAGCGCCAGATCGTGGCAGGTATCACCCAGGGTGCTGTGAAAGGCTGAGTTTCCTATGGTAAAAAAGGAAAGAAATCAGGAAATCGATATTATGAAGGGGCTTCTGACCCTGGCTATGATCCTCTGCCATTGTCTTCAGTTCTTCGGAAAAGAGGATGCCGGGATCGAGAAGATCCTGGTAAATGTGATCAACCTCACGACCTTTTCCGGTTTTCTGTTTTGCTTTGGCTTTGTGTGCTGTCTGGCTTATTTTCAGGGGGACACAAGGCGTGGAATCGTCCATATGCTTCGGAATATGATCAGGCTTCTGCTGGCGTTCTATATTTCCGGTCTCGCTTATATGGCATTTAAGGAGCAGAAGATCTTCAGGAAGGATTTTATCCGGGAGGTCCTGACTCTCCGCCGTTATCCTGGCTGGTCGGAATTTCTGGCTTCCTTTGCGGCGGTGCTCCTGGTGGGAGCGCTCCTGCTCCCGGCTCTCCGGAAAACGAACGGCTGGGTGGTGATAGGGGCAGCAGTGGTCAGCCTTGCGAGCTGCTTTATCCCTTATGAAAAAATCACCAACCCCTGGCTGGCTCTTTTCATCGGTTCCGGAAGCTATACGACTTTTCCGGTATTGCAGTACGGTGTCTACTTTGTGGCGGGCGTCTGGGCGGCCAAACGAAAAAAATGGCCGGACTGGAAGCTGTTTTTCGGAGCAGCGATCTTAAGCACCCCTTGTATCTGGTATTGCTGGAAATATAACGGTCTTCCTGGCCGTTTTCCTCCGACGGCTCTTTTCATCGGAGGTGGAGCCCTTGGAGTGTGGATCTATCACCTGCTGGCCGGGGCGCTTGGAAAAATCAAAAGCGTCACGATCATCGGAAAGCCGGTGGAGGTCCTCTCTTTTATAGGAAGAAACTCGTTATACTATCTTCTCATGAGCAACATTCTGATCTTCGCTGTGGCAGGAAGCAAATTCAGCTACCGGGCAAACGGATATGCCTATGGTTTCTACATCGTGCTTCTGGTAATCCTTACCTATCTGGAGCGGCAGATTAGAAAATAAATAAAAAAAACACACTACATAACATGGAGGACAGAGATATGAAATGTTATAAGAAAGATTATCCGAGACCGCAGTTTGTCCGCGACAACTGGGTAAACCTCAATGGAACCTGGGATTTTGGCTTTGACGATGCAAACCAGGGCGAGAAAGAAAAATGGTATGAGAAATTCCCGGGCGAGCTGAAAATTGAGGTGCCCTTCACCTATGAGACGAAACTCAGCGGAATCCAGGATGAGAGACGTCACGACAATATCTGGTATCACAAGACCATCACCGTAGACGCTTCCAAACTGACCGACAACCGTCTGCTGATCCATTTCGAGGGCAGCGATTTCCACACCAAACTATGGGTGAACGGCGCTTATGCCGGAGACCACAAGGGTGGCTATGCACGTTTTTCCTTTGATATCACAGAGCTTGTGAAGGATGGCGAAAATGAGCTGACCGTCAAGGTCGAGGACTCCTTCAACACTCAGCAGCCCCGTGGAAAACAGCGCTGGATTGACGAGAACTTCGGCTGTTGGTACGTTCAGACCACCGGTATCTGGAAGACCGTATGGACCGAGTATGTGCCCGACATCCGTCTGGATTATGTGAAAATGACCCCGAACCTTCATGATATGGCACTGGAGATCGAGTATCAGATCGACGCTCCGGAAAGTGCAATGGCTGGAGGAAATCTCATGGTAGTTGCCACTGTTACCTTCGGTGATATGCTCATCAGCAAGACCATGACGGTTATGACTTCTGACCATACAAAGACGAAAATCGACGTTTTCCACAAGACCAATGGCCAGGCCAACTGCGGCATGGAGTGGGGCGTTCGTACCTGGAGCCCGGAGAGCCCGGATCTGTACGATATCACTTTTGAGGTTGTATCTGACGGCAAGATTCTCGATACCGTTGGTTCCTATTTTGCAATGAGAGAGATCCGCATTGACGGCTCCAATATCCTCTTGAACGGCCATCCGCTGTATCAGAGACTGATCCTGGATCAGGGCTACTGGAAAGATTCTCATCTGACACCGCCCAGCGAGGAGGCTTTGATCGAGGATATCGACAAGATCCATGCCCTGGGTTACAACGGCCTCCGGAAACATCAGAAGATTGAGGACGAGCGTTTCCTGTACTGGTGCGATGTGAAGGGCATGCTGGTATGGAGCGAGATGGCTGCCGCCTATGAGTATTCCGATTATGCAGTAGAAGAGTTTACCAGAGAATGGCTCGAGATCGTTCATCAGAACTACAATCATCCCTGCATCATCACCTGGACCCCGTTCAACGAGTCCTGGGGCATAAGCCAGGTTGAGACCGAGCCCATGCAGCAGCATTTCACCGAGATGATTTATCATCTGACCAAGAGTATAGACCGCTATCGTCCGGTTATCGTCAACGACGGCTGGGAGCATACTGTTTCCGATATCATTACTCTTCATGATTATGAAGAGGTTGGCGAGACCTTCTATAAACGTTACATGGAGTTCAAGGAGCAGATCCTGACCACTGAGGTTTACCACAGCAGCAGTAAATCTGCTTTAGCAAACGGCTTTGCCTACAAAGGACAGCCGATTATCATCAGTGAGTACGGCGGAATCGCCTTCAACAACGATGATTCCGGCTGGGGCTACGGAAATAAAGTAAACACCAAGGAAGATTTCATCCGTCGTTTCGATGAGATCACGACCGCTGTCAAAGAAGTTCCCTATTGCTGCGGATTCTGCTACACCCAGGTATCCGATGTTCAGCAGGAGATCAACGGCCTTATGGACATGGACCGCAACTTCAAAGTTGACCCGAAAGTGATCAAAGAGATCAATGAGCGGAAAGTAGGCTATTGGAGATCATACATGTGATACCAGGGTCAAAAGCCAGGAATGCCTTATTCTGCAAGCAGATAAGGCATTTCGGCTTGGGACCCGCCCGGACATGAGGAAGAAGCGATTTACAAAGTAAATCTGCGGATTCTGAATGGCTGAAGGTTTGTGAGAGCTGCGAGGCAGCGGAGCAAGCCGGGGGGTTAGCGGCGTGTGCCTGACGTCCGGTACCACAACATTCGAAAGGAGCATAATGCAATGGCAGCGAAAGATTTTCTTCCCAGAGCGATCCCTCTGGTAACGGTAGACCCTTATTTTAATATCTGGTCGTTTTCAGACCATCTTTATGATGACACACCGCGCCACTGGACCGGACATCAGAATTCCATGACGGGAATCATCCGCGTGGATGGAAAAAATTACCGTTTTATGGGACTTGTGGAAACGGAGCGGGAGATGTATTATCTGGAGCCGGAGCCGCTTAGGCAGCTTTCCGTAAAGCTTACTCCCACCCGGACGGTCTATACGTTTGGAAATGAAACAGTTGAACTGAGGGTGACCTTCACCGGTTCCCTTCTTCTGGATGATCTGGATCTTATGAGCCGCCCGGCTTCCTATGTTTTTTATGAAGTGCGGTCTGTGGATGGACAAGCGCATGAGGTAACGGTTTATCTGGATATTTCTTCCCAGGCAGCAGTCAACGAAAGCAGTCAGACCGTACTCTTCGGAAAAGACGAAAACGGTATTTACTGCGGCCGCGGCGAGGAGGGCATGCTGACCAGATCCGGTGATGATCTGCGCATCGACTGGGGCTGGCTCCACCTGGCAGCACCGGATCATCAGTATGTGATCGTAAATACAAAAGATAAAAAGAATGCACTGAGCGGCAGTCCTTATCTTCACCTGCCGAAATTTACAAAGCTGGACGGGTGTTTATCCGACCGTGTTCATCTGGAGCAGGAAGTCCGTGAGGGCATCCCGTGTCTTGGCTGTCTGAAAACTTCCGGAGTAGATGGAAAAGAAACGATGACCGGGCTTGTGATCCTCGGATATGACGACATTCATTCCATCGAATATTTTGGAAAACAGGCAGATGCTTACTGGAAAAGAGATGGCAGGAGCTTTGATGAAGTATTCAAAAAAGCCATTGATGAGTACGAAGCCGTTTCAGCCAGAACGCAGGCTTTTGACGAAGAGCTGAAAAAGGAAGCGCTCGTTTACGGAGAAGAGTACTATGACATTCTCTGTGTTGCCTACCGGGAGTCCATTGCCGCCCATAAGCTTATTGAGGTGGACGGCGAGATCAGATTTTTCTCCAAGGAATGTTACAGCAACGGCTGCATCGGTACGGTGGATGTGACCTATCCGTCCATTCCTCTTTATCTGAAATATCAGCCGAAGCTGGTGGAGGGGATGATCGATCCCATCTTCCATTATGCAGCAGGAGATGACTGGAAATTCCCCTATGCACCTCATGATGTAGGGCAGTATCCGCTGGCAAACGGACAGGTTTATGGTTATGACCGGAAGACACGGGTGATGCAGGACTATTATCAGATGCCTGTGGAAGAGTGCGGAAATATGATCCTCTGTGTGGCAGCCCTGTGCAAGGCAGAAAATTCTCTGAAATATGCGAAAAAGCACAAAGAGGTCCTGAACGGCTGGACCGACTATCTGGTAAGCGTGGGCTGGGATCCGGAAAATCAGCTTTGTACAGACGACTTTGCCGGTCATCTGGCACATAACTGCAATCTGGCGGTCAAAGGAATTTTAGGAATTGCTGCCTGGGCAGAGCTCTTAAGAGGACTGGGAGAAACGGAAAAAGCGGATTCTTATCGGAAAACAGCTCTTTCTCTGGCAGAAACCTGGAAAGAAAAAGCTTTTGACGGCGACCATTACCGCCTGACCTTTGACGGGGAGGGCAGCTGGAGTCTCAAATACAACCTGATCTGGGACAAACTGCTGGATCTTCGCATTTTTGATCCGAAGATCGCGAAGACGGAGGTGGCTTATTATCTGACCCGCATGAATCCTTACGGCATCCCCCTGGATTCCCGTTGCGATTACACCAAGAGCGACTGGGAGATGTGGACCGTTATGCTGGATGACAATGAGGAATACCGTAATCAGATCATCCACACAATGTGGGAGGCTCTCTGCAGCCTGGACCGCAGAGCTCCGTTCCCGGACTGGTATCACACGGAAACGCCCGTCGCAGAGTGCTTCCAGAACCGGACCGTTCAGGGCGGTCTCTTCATTCCTCTGTTAAACTGGTAAAAATCAATGCTTTTCATGACCTCCCGTATCGGAATTTTCCGGCAGCGGGAGGTTTTTTATACAAATTTTATGACCTTTACAGACTCTCTTTATTGTATTTTCCGGCATTGGGGATATAATAGTTGAAAAAGAAACAGTTTCAAATGGAACTTACTTTTACAGGAGGAAAAATCTATGGAAGTGAAAAAACCAAACAAATCATTGCTTTTCTATGCTTTTGTAGTGATGATCATTCTGATTCTTCTCAATGCCCTAGTCATTCCTAAAATTTCAGAGAGAAGCGTCACAGAAACTACCTACGATGAGTTCCTGGCTCTTCTGGATGCCAAGTATGTCAAGCAGGTAGAAATTGATAACAGTTCTGAGGTTATCTATTATGAGGCCTCTAAGGACGGCATGACCCGGATCTGCAAGACCGGTCTTATGAACGACCCGGATCTGGTCAATCGTCTGCAGGCAGCAGGCACAAAATTCGGAAATGTGATTCCCACCACTCAGTCGCCGCTGATTACATTCCTGGTAGGCTGGATTCTTCCCATCGCGATCTTCGTTGTCCTGGGTCAGTGGCTCAGCAAACGGATGATGAAGAGCATGGGCGGACCGGGAGCCATGTCTTTCGGAAAGAGCAATGCAAAGATCTATGTAAAATCTTCCACAGGTATCAAATATTCAGATGTAGCAGGTGAGGATGAGGCGAAGGAGCTTCTGCAGGAGATCGTAGATTTCCTTCACAATCCCGAGAAATACCGTGAGATCGGTGCTGAGATGCCTAAAGGAGCCCTTCTTGTAGGCCCTCCGGGAACAGGTAAAACCCTTCTTGCAAAAGCTGTAGCCGGTGAGGCGGAGGTTCCCTTCTTCTCCATTTCCGGTTCTGAATTCGTAGAGATGTTCGTTGGTATGGGCGCCGCCAAGGTTCGTGATCTTTTTAAACAGGCCCAGGAAAAAGCGCCCTGTATCGTATTCATCGATGAGATCGATACCATCGGTAAAAAGCGTGACGGCCAGATCGGCGGAAACGACGAGCGTGAGCAGACCCTGAACCAGCTGCTGACCGAGATGGATGGTTTCGACGGTTCCAAGGGCGTTGTTATTCTGGCAGCCACCAACCGTCCGGATTCCCTTGACCCGGCTCTTCTTCGTCCGGGCCGTTTCGACCGCCGGATTCCAGTAGAGCTTCCGGACCTCAAGGGCCGTGAGGAGATTCTGAAGGTTCATGCGAAAAAGATCAAGATCGCAGATAACGTAAACTTCTATAACATTGCAAAAGCTGCCTCCGGAGCCTCCGGAGCAGAGCTTGCAAACATCGTCAACGAGGCAGCGCTTCGTGCAGTCCGTGACGGCAGACGTTTTGCCACTCAGGCAGACCTTGAGGAGAGTATCGAGGTTGTCATCGCCGGCTATCAGAAAAAAGACCGCGTCCTTTCCGAGAAAGAGAAACTCATCGTTTCCTATCATGAGATCGGACATGCCCTCGTGGCAGCCAAACAGACCGAATCTGCACCGGTTCACAAGATCACGATTATTCCCCGTACTTCCGGAGCTCTGGGCTACACCATGCAGGTGGAAGACGGTGAGCATTATCTGATGACGAAGGAAGAGCTGGAGAACAAGATCGCTACTCTTACCGGCGGCCGTGCAGCTGAGGAGCTGATTTTCCACAGCATCACGACAGGAGCCTCCAACGATATCGAGCAGGCCACGAAGCTTGCCAGAGGCATGATCACCCGCTACGGTATGAGCGATGACTTTGATATGGTAGCCATGGAGCAGATGAGCAACCAGTATCTGGGCGGCGACAGCTCCCTGACCTGTTCCTTTGAGACCCAGACCCTCATCGACAAGAAGGTTGTGGATCTGGTGCGCCGGGAGCATCAGAAAGCCTACAAGATTCTGGAGGACAACATCGGCAAGCTTCACGAGCTGGCCAAATATCTGTACGATCATGAGACCATCACCGGAGAAGAGTTTATGAAGATTCTCAACAGCGCTCCGGCAGAACTTCCGGAACAGGAACAGTAAAAAGGAGATAAGATGCTGAAAGCAGCGGAGTTTTTTGTGGGCGGACAGCAGCTTGTCCGACTGAATGAAAAAGTGATCGGCGAGGTGTCGAGGGATCACGGGATCAACGCCACGGAGATGAGTATCCTTCTTTTCCTCGCCGGAAATCCGGATCTGAATACGGCAAAAGATATCGTGGAGAGCCGGCTTATGACAAAATCATCGGTTTCCCGGGCCGTGGATTCCCTGGTGCGCCAGGGCTATATCCACACCCGGGAGGATGATTCTGACCGGCGGATCACCCACCTGGTTCTGGAGGAAAAGGCTTCCCCGGTCATCGAGCTGGGAGTTCAGGCCCAGCAGGAAATGCTCTGCTTTCTCTGCCAGGGCATTTCCGAAGCCGAGCTGGAAAATTTCTGCCGCATCCACACCCGGATCCGGGAAAATGCCCGGGAAGCCATGAAGGTTTATGGAACAAAAAATGAAAAGTTGTGAAAAAGACGCTGCGAAAGCAGCGTTTTTTCGTGTGATAAAAAGACAACAAAAAAGCCCTGGAACCAATTCCAGGGCATAAGAAAAGCGCGAGACGGGACTCGAACCCGCGGCCTCGACCTTGGCAAGGTCGCGCTCCACCAACTGAGCCACTCGCGCATTTGTTTTTGAGACGTTTTCGCTTTCTTTAAGCCGTTGTCTCAAGCACAGGTCATATATTACAATATAATTTCCGTTTTGTCAACAGGTAAAATGAAAAAAATTGAAAAAATTTTTAAAGTGAGATATAATGGGCCTCGACGATGTGGAAAGCCCCGTGAAAACGGGGGCAAAAGCGAGAAAGGATTCATTTAACGATTTATGAAAACATTACTGATTGCAATCAATGCGAAATACATTCATTCCAATCTGGCGGTTTATAGCCTTAAGGCCAGCGCCGGCCAGTGGAAGGATGAGGTGGAGATTGCAGAATATACGATCAATCATTTGCGGGAAGATATTCTGGCGGATATTTACAGGAGGAAACCGGATGTGGCGGCCATTTCCTGCTACATCTGGAACATGGAATACGTCCAGTCTCTTTTGAAGGACTTAAAAAAGGTCCTGCCGGAGGTCGATATCTGGCTGGGAGGCCCGGAGGTTTCTTACGACTGCGAGGAGGTCCTTGTCCGGGAACCTAGCGTGCGGGGAATCATGGCCGGAGAAGGGGAGACCACCTTCCGGGAACTTCTGGGCTGGTATCACGGGGAGGGCAGTCTTGCTGAGATTAAGGGACTGGTCTACCGGGATGAGGCGGGAAAGTTCTGCCGCACCGGCGTGCGGGAGTATGAAAAGCTCGATGAACTGCCTTTTGTCTACGGAGACATGACAAAATTTCAGAACCGGATCATATATTATGAAAGCAGCAGAGGCTGCCCTTTTTCCTGCAGCTACTGTCTTTCCTCGATTGACAAACGGGTGCGCTTCCGGAGCCTGCCTCTGGTGAAAAAAGAGCTGGCCTTTTTCCTGGAGCAGAAGGTTCCCCAGGTGAAATTTGTGGACCGGACCTTCAATGTGAACCATGCCCGGACCAAGGAGCTTCTCCGTTTCATAAAGGAGAACGACAACGGTATCACGAACTTCCATTTCGAGATCTCGGCGGATCTTCTGGATGATGAGGAGATCGGGCTTCTGAACAGCCTCAGGCCGGGTCTCGTGCAGCTGGAGATCGGCGTCCAGTCCACCGACGGGCAGGTGCTGACGGCCATTCACCGGGCGGTGGATTTTGATGTGATCGTCGATAAGGTGAGACGGATCCAGAAGGGCAGAAACGTGCATCAGCATCTGGATCTCATCGCCGGCCTTCCCTATGGCACGCTGAAAGAGTTCCGGAGCTCCTTTAACGATGTCTACAGCTTACGGCCCCAGCAGTTCCAGCTGGGCTTTCTGAAGGTCTTAAAGGGCTCGGAGATGGGCAGAAGAGCCGAGGAGTTTGGCGTGGTGAGGACGGACCGGCCTCCCTACGAGGTCCTTTCTACCGACTGGCTGAGCTACGGCGAGGTGCTGAAGATCAAAGGCATCGAGGAGATGGTGGAGGTCTATTACAACAGCTGGCAGTTTGCTCGGACTGTGGAGCTTCTGACGGAGGAGTTCGAGGACTATTTCGGGCTCTATGAGGCGCTGGCGGACTTTTATGAGGAGCAGGGCTACAATGGACGGAGCCATTCGAGGATGGAGCGGCTTCTGATCCTCCGGGAATTTGCCCTTTCGCTTAATCTGGCCCGCCAGGCCGCCTTCGACCAGGCCCTTCTCATGGACCTTTACGCCCGGGAGAAGAGCAAGAGCCGGCCGGCTTTCGCTCCGGATCTTTCCGGCCGGAAGAACGAGATCTACGAATTTTACAAAAAAGAAGCCGGGGAGCATCAGTATCTCACCGGCGATACCTACGAAGCCATGAACGCCCGGCAGCTTCTGAACCAGACCCACCTGGAGATCCTTTCCGAGGAGACGGAAAAATGGTATCTTTTCGATTATCAGAAGCGGGACCCGCTGACCGGGGACGCCAGAATCATTCAAATACAGAACATCTAAAGAGATAAGGAGACGAAAATGACAGATGAAATCATAGCCCTGGACCTTGAGACCACAGGCCTGAATCCCCGTACCGACTCCATTCTGGAGATTGGCGCGGTCCGGATCAAAAATGGCCGGGTGGAGGACACCTATGCGGCTTTTATCAATATCGGAAAAAAGATCCCGGAATTTATCGTAGGGCTCACCGGCATCACGGACGAGATGGCGGCGGGGGGCCTTTCCCTTCCGGAGGCCCTGGAAGGCTTCCTTGATTTTGCCGGGGAGGCGCCGGTTCTGGGCCACAACATTACCTTTGATTACAGTTTCCTGAAGCAGAATTTTGCAAACCTCGGCCGGAATTTTGACCGGGAGGGCATAGATACTCTGGCCATCGCGAAAAAGTTTCTGCCGGAGCTTCCGAGCCGTTCCCTGGAGGCCCTCTGCCTTCACTATGGCATCGGTCAGGAGAAGAAACACCGGGCCTATGAGGATGCGGTTTCGGCCTACCGCCTGTACGAGTGTCTGGGCCGGGAATTCCAGAGTGTGAGCCCCGCAGCCTTTGACCCGAAGCCCCTGTTTTATCAGGTAAAGAAGGAAAGCCCCATCACGATTTCACAAAAACGGTACTTGAATGATTTGATAAAATATCATAGAATAGAAACGGACGCTGTCCCTGAGAAACTGACCAAAAGCGAGGCGTCCCGGATGATCGATAACATTATTTCCCGGTACGGAAAAATCAAGAGGTGAAAACTATGATGAATTTTAACAATAAAAAAACACAGAAAACCATTGCAGCAGTGATCTGCGTTCTTCTGGTGATCGCTATGATTCTGCCCATGGTTTTGAGTTATCTGGAGTAAGTCGGCAAGAGGAGTGACTGAATGAAAAAAAGTAAGAAAGCAGGCCTGATCCTGACCGTCGGCGCGGCTCTTTTTCTGGTAGCAGGAGCCCCGGCCCTGGCGGATGAGACAGACACCATCAGCAAGAATGTCTACATCGGAGGCGTGAACGTTTCCGGGATGACGGAGGAGCAGGCGACAAAAGCAGTAGAAGAGAAGCTGGGAAAAGGAACCGGCGGAAATTATACCGTAAAAATCGGAGATGAGACCACCACTGCCACGGCGGAGAATTTCGGTATGGAGTGGACCAACCGCGAGGTGGTTCATGAGGCCATGGAAGTAGCCAAGGGCGGCAACCTCATCAAACAGTACAAAGACAAAAAAGATCTGCAGGTGGAACCGAAAAACTTTGAAGTGGCCTACGCTCCCAACGAGCAGGCTGTGAAAACCTATGTGGAGAAGCTTGCGGAAGAATATAACAGAGATGCAGAGGAAGGCGATATCACCTTTGCCAACGGTTATCCGGAAGTGACCGGCGGAGAGACCGGCATCGCCGTCAACGTGGACCAGTCGGTTTCCTCCATCATGAAAGCGCTGGAGGGCGACGGTACGGAGCTCACAGTCGTGGCGGAGGTTCAGAAGCCTTCGGTGACAAAAGAAGAACTGAGCCAGGTAAAAGATGTGCTGGGAACGGCCACCACCTACTATGGTTCTTCCTACGAGAGAAATACAAACGTGGAAGTGGGAGCATCCAAGATCAACGGCACTCTCATTATGCCGGGAGAGACTTTCTCCGTGACGGCGGCGGTAACGCCTTTCAATGCGGACAACGGTTATTATCCGGCGCCCTCCTACGAGAGCGGCCAGGTGGTGGACACCTACGGCGGCGGTATCTGTCAGGTTTCCACGACCCTCTATAACGCGGTGCTGAAAGCGGAACTCCAGGTGGATGAGCGTCATAACCATACGATGCTGGTTTCCTATGTGGACCCTTCCAAGGACGCAGCCATCGCGGAAGGTCTGATGGATTTCATTTTTACCAATAATACCGATGCGCCGATCTATATTTACGGCGTGGGGTATCAGGGAACGCTGAACTTCACGATTTACGGTCATGAAACGAGGGATCCGAACCGTTCCATTTCTTTCAGAAGTGAGACTTTAAGCCAGACCGATGCCAGCACAAACGTCAAGCTGGTGGCAAAGTCTGACCAGAACATCGGTTATCTTAATCAGACCCAGAGCGCGCATCAGGGACTGGAAGCGGTACTCTGGAAGGATATCGTCAATGCGGACGGCACCACCGATACGGTTCAGGTCAATTCCAGCAGCTATCAGGCGTCACCGGCCATCTACGAGGTAGGTATTGTTTCACCCAATACCCAGGCTTCAGCGGCGATCCAGACTGCCATCGCCAACAACGATCTGGCGACGGTTCAGGCAATCATCAACGGAAGCTACGGTTCCACGAGCACAGCTCAGACAGAAGCGCCTGAGACCAGCGCTCCCGAAACGAATGCACCGACAACCGATACGCCGGAAACCAGTGCGCCTGAGACGAATGCTCCCGAAACGGATGCACCGACAACGGACGCACCGACAACGGACGCACCTGTCCAGGATCCGTCAGGAGACATGGATGATAATATACCTGCGGATTCAGGCGAAGTAACGGTTATCGGGTAAACATAAGGGCGCCGTATGACAGCGAAAGCGTACGGTGCCCTTTCTGTATATAAAGGAGGATGAAGATTTGCATACCATGGTGACAGACGGCAGTTCCCGTCTCAAACCGGGCATGGAACTGGTGCTGACCAGATGGATTGCCCTTTCGGGAACGGCGAAGCTGGCCGAAGAGAAGGAAGCGGAGCTTCTGAAACGCTTTCCGGAGACTTTGGTGCGGGAAGCCCGGCATTTTTCCGAGCTGGAAAACACGGAAGAGACGCTGAAGCTTGCCAAAGAGGTGGGAACAGATCCGAAGACCGGCGAGGATGAGAATGAATATTACCCCCTGGGGGAGGGCGGCATCTTAAAAGCCCTCTGGGAGATCGCGGACCGCGCAGGCCTGGGCTTAAGCGCGGAGCTTCGCAAACTTCCGATCCGCCAGGAAACCATAGAGATTACGGAACTTTTTGACATTGATCCCTACCGGATGGACTCGAAAGGAGCCGTACTCATCGGCACCTTCCACGGCATGGAGCTCACGGAAAGACTGAACCGGGCCGGAATCCCGGCGGCAGTGATCGGAAGAGTCAGCAAAGGGCCGGAGCGGATCCTCTACAATCAGGAAATCAAACGATACATCGAAAAATCAGTAAAAAAGGAGAAAGAAGCATGAGAGAAGCAATTTTAACATTTCTGGAAAAAAACAGCCGGATCGATCTTCAGGAATTGGCAGTGATCCTGGGCACCGACGAGGCTACTGTGGCCAATGAGATCGCAAAAATGGAGCAGGAGCACATCATCTGCGGCTATCATACCCTGATCGACTGGGACAAAACCTCAGCAGACAAGGTGACGGCTCTTATCGAGGTGCGGGTGACTCCCCAGAGAGGCCAGGGCTTTGATTCCATCGCGGAGCGGATCTACAATTATCCGGAAGTCCGTTCCGTCTATCTGATCTCCGGCGCTTACGACCTGATGGTGATCCTCGAAGGAAAAACCCTGAAAGAGGTTTCCGGCTTCGTGTCAGACAAGCTTTCCACGCTGGATTCTGTCTTAAGCACAGCGACCCACTTTATTCTGAAAAAATACAAAGACCACGGAACGATCTTTGAGAGAAAAACAAGAGATGAAAGGATGCCTGTGACCTTATGAGAGACCCTCTGACAAAAAAAGTGGTGGATATTGCACCCTCCGGAATCCGGAAATTTTTTGATATTGTAAGCGAGATGGATAACGTGATCTCCCTCGGTGTGGGCGAACCGGACTTTGACACGCCCTGGCACATCCGTGACGAGGGTATCTACAGCCTGGAAAAAGGCCGGACCTTCTACACCTCCAATGCGGGCTTAAAGGAGCTCCGGGAGGAGATCTGCAAATACCTCAAACGGCGTTTTGCGCTGGATTATGACCCGATTACCGAGACACTGATT
This sequence comes from Fusicatenibacter faecihominis, assembly GCF_020686945.1. NCBI lineage: Bacteria > Bacillati > Bacillota > Clostridia > Lachnospirales > Lachnospiraceae > Fusicatenibacter > Fusicatenibacter faecihominis. Next base: position 21,970 of record NZ_JAJEPR010000016.1, read on the forward strand.
ACGGTGGGCGGCAGTGAGGCCATCGACCTTGCGATGCGCGTCATGCTGGATCCCGGCGATGAGGTGCTGATCCCGGAGCCCTGTTATGTTTCCTATGTTCCCTGCTGTATTCTGGCTGGCGGAAAGCCCCATGTCATTGAGCTTCAGGCGAAAAATGAGTTCCGTCTGACGAAAGAAGAGCTCCTGGAACATATCACGGAAAAGACGAAGATTCTCGTCCTTCCTTTCCCGAACAACCCCACTGGCGCCATCATGAGCCGGGAGGATCTTAAGGCTATCGCGGAAGTGGTGGAGGAAAAAGACCTCTTTGTGCTCTCTGATGAGATTTACGCAGAGCTCACCTACGGCGGAAACCATGTTTCCTTCGCTTCCCTGCCGGGCATGAGGAAGCGGACCATCACGATCAACGGTTTTTCCAAGTCCCATGCCATGACAGGCTGGCGTCTGGGCTATGCCTGCGGACCGGCACCCATCATCAAGCAGATGACAAAAGTTCATCAGTTTGCGATCATGTGCGCTCCCACCAACAGCCAGTATGCGGCTGTGGAGGCTCTCCGGAACGGCGATGTCGATGTGGAAGAGATGCGTCAGGCTTACAATGGCCGCCGCCGCTATCTCCTTCATGCCTTTGAGGAGATGGGTCTGCCCTGCTTTGAGCCGAAGGGCGCGTTCTATGTGTTCCCCTCCATCCAGAAATTCGGCCTCTCCTCAGATGAGTTTGCCGAGCGGCTTCTTAGGGAAGAACGGCTGGCTGTGGTGCCCGGAACGGCTTTTGGAGAGTGTGGAGAAGGATTTTTAAGGATTTCCTACGCCTATTCTCTGGAGGACCTCAAGAAGGCTCTGGAGCGCCTGAAACACTTCATCAGGAAACTGGAGGCGGAAAAATAAAATGGCAAACTTAAATATTGTACTTCTGGAGCCGGAAATTCCCTCCAATACGGGAAATATCGGCCGTACCTGCGTGGCCACGGGCACGAGACTTCACCTCATCGAACCCCTGGGCTTTCGCCTCACTGAGAAGAACCTCCGGCGGGCCGGCATGGACTACTGGAAGGACCTCGATGTGACCACCTACATCAACTATGAGGATTTCCTGGAGAAAAACCCCGGAGCCAAGATCTATATGGCTACCACGAAAGGCCCCCAGGTCTACACCGACGTCTCCTACGGGCCGGACTGCTATATCATGTTCGGAAAAGAGAGCGCCGGCATCCCGGAGGAAATCCTCCTGGAAAATCAGGAGCGGGCCGTGCGGATCCCCATGATCGGCGACATCCGCTCCCTGAACCTGGCCAACTCCGTGGCCATCGTCCTCTATGAGGCCCTCAGGCAGAATAATTTCGACCACATGCGCCTGGACGGGCATTTGACGAAATACGACTGGAAATAAAAAAACGGCAGAAAACAGACGGTTAAAAATCTGTTTTCTGCCGTTTTTTATTTTCCTGCGCTCTGCAGTGTGAAGGTAAACTCAGTGCCTACTCCTTCGGTGCTCACAACGTTGATATTTTCGCCGTGGGCCTGGATGATCTCTTTTACGATGGCAAGGCCGAGGCCTGTGCCTTTCTTGTCTTTTCCGCGGGAGAGGTCCGTCTTATAGAAACGTTCCCAGATCTTCGGGAGGGAGTCCTGGGGGATTCCAAGGCCGGTGTCCTTGACAGAGACGAAGATTTTTTCTCGTTTCTGCAGGGTCTCAATGTAGATCACGGAATCGTCTCTGCTGAATTTCACCGCGTTGTCGATGAGGTTATAGAGCACTTGCTGGATTTTTTCCATATCCGCGTGGACTGGAAGGCTCGCCTCGTCGAAAAGCAGGGAAAAACGGATGCCGCGTTCATTGCAGCGGCCCTCGAAAGTTTCCAGCGTCCTGCGGATGACTTCGTTGATGTCAAAATCGCTCATCTCCATGAGATAGCCGTTATCGTCGAAGGTGTTCAGAGTCAGAAGACCTTTCGTGAGTTTTTCCAGGCGTTCCGTCTCCGAGAGGACGATATGGAGGTACCGATCCTGGATTTCCACAGGAATCGTTCCGTCGAGAATCGCCTCCACATAGCCTTTGATGGAGGTCAGGGGCGAGCGGAAATCGTGGGAAATGTTGGAGATAAATTTTCTCTGGGATTCTCCACCCTTTCCGGCCCGGCCGGCCAGATACTGGAGGCTGGCTCCGATGTATTCAAGCTCGTCAGTGGGCTCTTTGATGAAGGTATAATCGAGGTTTCCGGCGGCATATTTTCCGGCAGCGTAGATGAGCCGGTCTAAGGGGCGGCTGATGAGACGCCAGAAGCCGAAGACCGGAATCAGGGAGAGGCCTAAAATCACCAGAAGCGTGAAATAGGAAATATTCAGGACGGAATTGCACTCCCGCTCGATCTTCGAGAGATAGCAGTGAATGACGATGTAGCCTTTCACGGCATCGCCGGAGGTGACAGGGCTGACCACACTCAAAACGTCTTTGGAATAATAGTCGAAAAAGGTCCCAATCTGATAGTAGCTCCCCGTAAATTCTCCGGGATCCATCTCCGGAAGTTTCTCCGGGTCCTCGCTCTCCTCAAAAGGAAGAGAGGTGTTGATGAGGATATTTCCGCTGGTGTCCATGAGCCAGATGGTGGAATTCTGATAAGCTGCCGCGGCGGAAAGGAAGTTGTAGAGATCCTTCCGGGAGCTTGAGGATTTCGTGTAGGACTGGATCAGGGAGGCGGAGGCGATGCGGCTGGCATCCTGATAAAGGCTGTCCGCCACCTTTTTTGTCTCATATTTTCTCGTGAGAGACATCGTAAAGGTGGAGACAGCGATGAAGCTTAAGAGGGCAAACAGGCCGTAAAGGACTGCAAATTTCACGCGGAGGCGTTTTTTCATGGATGTTTCACCTCAAATTTGTAGCCGATGCCCCAGACAGTGGAGATGGCCCAGTCCTCGTGGTCTTTGATTTTTTCACGGAGGCGCTTGATGTGAACGTCCACCGTCCGGGTATCGCCCATGTATTCATAGCCCCAGATGTGATCCAGCAGCTGCTCCCGGGTGAAAACCTGATTGGGAGAGGCTGCGAGGAAATAGAGAAGCTCCAGCTCCTTTGGAGGCATATCCACGGTCTTGCCGCGGTAGATTACGGAATAGTTGGTCTGGTTGACGATGAGATCCGGGTACTCCACGATCTTTCCTTTCGGTTTGTCCGCGCCGTTTTTGTCCGGCTGGAAACGGCGGAGCACCGCCTTGACCCGGGCTACCAGCTCCTTGGAATCAAAGGGTTTGATCATATAATCGTCCGCACCCAGCTCCAGTCCCAGGACCTTGTCGAAAATCTCGCCCTTGGCGGAAAGCATGATGATGGGGACGTTGGAGCGCTGGCGGATTTCCCGACAGACCTGGTAGCCGTCCATGCCGGGAAGCATCAGGTCGAGAAGGATCAGGTTCGGGGCGAAGGAGTCGAAGCTCCGAAGAGCCGCCTCGCCGTCGCCAACGATCCGGGTGTCGAAACATTCTTTGGTGAGATATAGGGAGATGAGCTCTGCGATATTGCTGTCATCGTCCACAATCATGATTTTCTGTTTTGCTGCCATTTTCCTGCACCTCGCTTTACTTCTTGAAGGTTACGATGGTAACGCCTGCGTCTCCCTCGCCAAACTCGCCCAGATGGTACTCATCCACGATCTTGCAGCGGCGGAGATAGTTGTGTACGGCTTTCCGGAGGGCACCGGTGCCTTTTCCGTGAACGATCCGCACAGAGGGAAGGTGGGCAATGTAGGCGTCGTCCAGATACTTATCCAGCTCGGAAATCGCCTCGTCGGAGGTTTTTCCCAGAAGGTTCAGCTCGATGCCGACGGAAGAAGACTTTGCCATCTTGATTTTTCCGCTTCCTGTGCGGTTGAAGTTGGAAGCGGTGATCACAGGCTCGTCGATGGGCTCGATATCCCGCAGGTTGACCTGGGAGCGGAGGATACCCATCTGTACGAAAAGGTTTCCTTTGGCATCCGGCAGGGTGCTGACGGTTCCCTTGAGATTCAGGCTTAAGACCTTCACACTGTCACCCACGCGGAGCGCTTTGGGATCGACGGCCTTTTTGACTTTGGCCGGGGTCTTTTTCGCCATATTTTTCTCGGCGGCGTTCATTTTTTCACGGAGACGGGTACGCTCGCGTTCCATATCGCTGATGGAGACGCCGGCGGCCTTGCCGTATTTGTTGAAATTCTTGATTGTCTCGTCTGCGTATTCCTTGGCTTCCCGGAGGATGGTGTGGGCCTTCTCGTTGGCCTCGGCCAGAATCCGCTCTTTGGCGGAATCGAGGCGCTCCTGTTTCTTCTCCAGCTGAGCCTTGAGTGAAGCGGCCTCTGCCTTGTAGCGGGCCAGTTCTTCCTGCTCTTTTTCGATGGTGATGCGGCTGTGCTCCAGGTCGCTTAAGAGATCCTCGAAGCTCTCATCCTGCTCGCTGATACGGCTCCTGGCGTCCTCGATGATGTGTTCCGGAAGGCCGAGCTTGCCGGAAATCGCGAAGGCGTTACTTTTTCCGGGAACGCCGATCAGGAGGCGGTAGGTGGGACGAAGGGTCTCCACGCTGAACTCGCAGCAGCCGTTTTCCACACCGGGAGTCGTGAGGGCGAAGACCTTCAGCTCGCTGTAATGGGTCGTGGCCATCGTGCAGGTGCCGCGGCTGTGAAGCTCGTTCAAGATGGCGATGGCGAGGGCTGCTCCCTCTGTCGGGTCCGTACCTGCACCCAGCTCATCGAAGAGCACGAGGGAACGGTTGGTTGCCTCTTTTAAAATAGAAACCGTATGGGTCATATGGGAAGAGAAGGTACTCAAGGACTGCTCGATGCTCTGCTCGTCTCCGATATCGGCGAAAACCTCGTCGAAAACGGAAAGCTCCGAGTGGTCGAAGGCCGGAATGTGAAGACCTGCCTGGCCCATCAGGGTGAAAAGGCCGACAGTTTTCAGGGAAACGGTCTTACCTCCGGTGTTCGGTCCGGTGATGACCAGAAGGCGGAAATCCTTTCCGAGCCAGATATCGATGGGAACCACGCTTTTCTTGTCCAGCAGGGGATGGCGGCCTTTTTTGATGTTGATGTGGCCTTTTTCATTGAAGATCGGCTCGGTTCCGTTGTAGGATTTGCTGAGCATGGCCCGGGCAAAAATGAAATCCAGTTGGGTCAGGATCCGGAAGTTATCGGCGATGTTTTCATTTTCCGCAGCGGCCATATTGCTAAGTTCGGCAAGAACCGCCTCGATGGCTTTCTGCTCCTGAAGCTCCAGTTCGCGAAGCTCATTATTGAGTTTTACGATGGCCATGGGCTCGATGAAAAGGGTGGAACCTGTGGAAGACTGGTCGTGGATCATGCCGGGAACCTGTCCCTTGTACTCCGATTTGACAGGAACGCAGTAGCGGCCGTTTCTCATCGTGATTACGGCGTCTTGAAGGTAAGTTCTGGAAGAGCCGTTCACCAGGGAAGCCAGCTGGGTGTGAACCCGGTCGTTGGTCTGGCGGATGGAGCGGCGGATCTTGGCGAGAGCCGGGCTTGCGTCGTCGGCGATCTCATCCTCGGAAAGGATACAGCGGTAGATCTCGTTGTAGAGGTTCGCAAGGGGCTGGAGGCCGTCAAACATATCGTCCAGGGAGTCTTTTTCCCGGTCGGAATTTTCCAGCCGGCCAAAGGATTTTACCCGGGAGGTAGTCTCGAGAAGCTTGGCGATCCGAAGGAGTTCCAGGGCGCTTAGGGAACCGCCGATCTCCAGGCGTTTCAGGGAACCGCGGACGTCCTGAACGCCGGAAAAGGAGATGCTTCCTCTCTGATAAATCCGGCTTAAGGCGTCAGAGGTCTGCTTCTGGGCAGCCTCGATCTCGGCAAGGTTGGAAGAGGGCTTTAAGTTCCGGCAGAGCTCTTTTCCGATGGAAGAACCTGCCAGCTCCGTGAGCCGTTCGATGATTTTTGTATATTCCAGTGTGCGTAATGCTTTTTCGTTCATGATAAATCTCCGTTCTTAAAGATACAGCGATCCAGGATTCGCTGCAGGCACGCCCGGAACAGTGGGCGGGGTGCGTTATTCTTTGCCCCTCCATTCTATCCTATATTCCACGGATTGCAAAGAAGAAATTCATAAAATGTTCATATCTTTCTGATAAACTATTTTCCAAAACTGCGCTAACTTTTGACGAAGGAGTTGTAAGGATGTCAGAAGACGAAAAGAAAAAAGATTCTTTTATTCAGGAACAGATCAGAAAAAAGCCTTTTTACCGGAGAAAAAGTTTCCGGCGGACGGTGCGCGGCGTGGCGGTCACCGTGATTTTCGGCGTTTCCGCCGGCGGAACTTTTGCGTTTCTTCAGCCTTTTGCATTGCATTATATGAAGGAAAAGGATAAAATGGTCGTTGTGGGCGGCGAGACAGAGAGCGAAACCGCCGCGACGGAGCGGGAAACGGCAGCGCCTCTTGAGGAGGCGGCGGCCCAGAAACCGGATCTGAATGATTATGAGCAATTTTATACGGAGATGGCGGAGATCGCCGACGAGACGAAGCGCTCCATCGTCACTGTCACCGGCGTCACCAGCGAGCTGGATCTTTTTAACGATGTCAGCGAGAGCCACAGCAGCACGGCGGGCGTTATCATCAGCAAGACGGAAGGGACGCTTCTGATTCTCACGGAGAAAAATACCATTTCCGACGCGGACAGCATCAAAGTGACTTTTGAGGACGGCTCTATTGCGGACGGCTGGCTCCAGGCTTCAGATGAGATCTCGGATCTGGCTGTGGTAAAGGTTTTTTCGAGAGAGCTTGGCGAGACGACGGCGGCCTATGTGGAGGCGGCGGAGTTTGCGGATTCCGGCGAGACGAAGATCGGCGATCCCATCATTGCCCTGAGCGCGGGATATGTCTCCTTTGGCATGGTGACGGCCCAGCCCTATCTCTATCTCTGCGACGGCAGCTATCAGCGGATCAATACGGATATCATCGGAAAAAACGAGAACGGCGGTATCCTCATGAACCTTGACGGACAGGTCGTGGGCATTCTGGGACCGGATACAAAAAATGCCGATTCTTCCACCTTAAATGGCGTGGGAATCTCCGAGATCGGCGGTCTGGTCAATGCGCTGGCGAGCCGGACGAGCCTGCCTTATTTTGGCATCCTCGGGAAAGACGTGACGGATGCGCTCTCGAAGGAGCTAAATATGCCGAAGGGCGTCATCGTCATGCAGGTGGAGGAAGGTTCCCCTGCCATGGAAAACGGCATTCAGGCCACCGATGTGATTACGTCCCTTGACGGCAGCGAGGTGGAATCCATGCAGGACTATATGGCCATCCTACGGGACAGGAAGCCGGGAGACACCATTTCCGTGAGCCTTTGGCGGAAAGGGAAGAGCGAGTACAAAGAGACAAAGGTAAATATTACACTGGCAAAACGTTGAATATAGAAAGACGAGGAAAAAGAATGAAGTATATTGAAACATTGAGGGAAGGCGAGAAGCTGGGAGATATTTATCTCTGCAAATCCAGACAGTCAGCCCTGACCAAGAGCGGAAAATCCTACGAAAACGTGATCCTGCAGGATAAGACGGGCACGCTGGACGCCAAGATCTGGGATCCGGGTTCACCGGGAATCGGCGATTTTGACGCTCTGGACTATGTCTATGTGGTGGGCGATGTGACGAGCTTCCAGGGTTCCCTGCAGCTTTCCATCAAACGCGCCACCCGGGCGGAGGAGGGAGAGTACGATCCGGCGGATTATCTTCCCATGAGCCGCAAGGACATCGACGAGATGTACGAAGAGCTCCTGAAATATATGAGAAAAGTCAAAAATCCGTACCTTCTGAAGCTGGCGGAGAGCTTTTTCGTGGAAAATGAGGCCTTCATCCGTCTTTTCAAAAAACATTCCGCGGCAAAAAGCGTTCACCACGGCTTTGTAGGCGGCCTTCTGGAGCACACCTTAAGCGTGGTAAAACTCTGCGATTTCTATGCGGACCAATATGATTTCCTGAATAGAGACCTCCTCATCACGGCGGCCATGTTTCATGACATTGGAAAAACCAAGGAACTTTCCGCCTTTCCGGCCAACGATTACACCGACGACGGCCAGCTTCTGGGCCATATCGTGATCGGTGTGGAGCTTGTGGGCCTGGGGATTCGTCGGATTCCGGATTTCCCGAAACGTCTGGCCAGCGAGCTCAAGCACTGCATCGTGGCTCATCACGGCGAGCTGGAATACGGTTCCCCGAAGAAACCGGCTCTCGCAGAGGCAGCAGCCCTGAATTTTGCGGACAACACGGACGCGCGGATGGAGACCTTCCGCGAGATTCTGACGGGCTCCGCTACTACCGACGAGTGGCTGGGCTATAACCGCTTTGTAGACTCCAACGTGAGGAGGACCACAGAATTTTGAAAAAAGATGATCTGATCGAAGTTACCATAGAAGATCTCAGCGAAGAAGGCACCGGCATCGGAAAATTTGAAGGAATGACCTTCTTTATCAAGGACGCGGTCATCGGCGACCGGGTTCGGGCCAAGATCATGAAACTGAAAAAGACCTACGGTTTCGCCCGTCTCATGGAGGTGTTGACCCCCTCCCCTGACCGGGTGGAGCCCCTCTGCCCGGTGGCCCGCCAGTGCGGCGGCTGCCAGATCCAGGCCATGAGCTACGAGGCCCAGCTGGCCTTCAAGACCAGAAAAGTCGAGAGCAACCTCAAACGGATCGGCAAATTTGAGGAGATCCCCATGGAGTCCATCATCGGCATGGAGGATCCTTTTCATTATCGGAACAAGGCCCAGTTCCCCTTTGGAAAAAACCGGGACGGGAAAATCATCACCGGCTTTTACGCCGGTCGGACCCACAGCATCATCGAGAATACGAGCTGCCATCTGGGAAAAGAAGTCAACGAGGAGATTCTGGAAAAAATCCTTGCCTGGATGAACGCTTTCCATGTGGAACCCTACAATGAAGCCACCGGAAAAGGCCTCATGCGCCACAGCCTGATCCGCTGCGGTTTCCGTACCGGGGAGATCATGGTCTGTCTCGTCATCAACGGCCGGAAAATCCCGGGAGAGGAGGCTCTTGTGGATTCTCTGAAAATCATTCCGGGCATGACCAGCATTTCCCTCAATGTAAATAAGGAAAAGACAAACGTGATCCTCGGAAGAGAAGTCATCAATCTCTGGGGCCGCCCCTACATCGAGGACTATATCGGAGAGGTCAAATACCAGATCTCCCCGTTATCCTTTTTCCAGGTGAACCCGGTCCAGACCGAGCGTCTTTACGGAAAAGCCCTGGAATACGCCGGCCTTACCGGCGAGGAGACGGTCTGGGACCTCTACTGCGGTATCGGCACGATCTCCCTCTTCCTGGCCCGGAAAGCCAGAAAAGTCTACGGCGTGGAGATCATCCCCGACGCCATCGAAGACGCCCGTCGAAATGCCTCCTTAAACGGCTTTACCAACACCGAGTTCTACGTCGGCAAAGCCGAAGAAGTCCTCCCTGAAAAATACGAAAAAGAAGGCGTCCGCGCCGATGTCATCGTCGTCGACCCACCCCGCAAAGGCTGCGACGAAACCCTCCTCTCTACCATGGTCAAAATGCAGCCTGAGAGGATTGTTTACGTCAGCTGCGACAGCGCGACGCTGGCGAGGGATCTGAGGTATTTGTGCGATAACGGGTATGAACTCAAGAGAGTCTGCCCAGCGGATATGTTTCCGCAGACGGTGCATGTGGAGACTTGTGTTTTATTGTCCAAACCAGGATAAAAGCTGGCTGATTGGTAAATGGTATTCGTAATATTGCAGAAGAGATTGTGTTAAAAGAATTGGTGTATATCTAAAGCGTGGAAAGCTCCTTCGGGAGTTTTTTGCTGTTTATAAGATAAATTCTGTCGGAGATTTATTATAAAACGTTACTTTACAAGAAGAATAAAAAAGCATATAATTCTTTTATAATATATTTAATAAAAGAGGGTAAGAAAACGGAAAATAAAGATAAAAAAAATATAACAAGAAAAAAAATAATTAATTATGTGCTAAACAATCATGTTACATCCAAGGCGGGAATCGCAAAAGAGTTAAACTTGAGTATGCCGACTGTGTTAGCAAATGTGAATGACTTGTTAGAAAAAAGGGTGTTGAAAGAAACTGGGGAATATGCTTCAACCGGTGGAAGGAAGGCAAAAAGTATAGGGATTAATAAGTCATACTGTCATGCAATGGGAATTTTGATTACAGCGAATCATATAGAAATGGTATTAGTAAATTTTGGAGATGAGATTATAAAAAAAGATCGCATCCGTTTAAAATTTACGGCTGAATTATCTTATTGTACAGAGGTGGCACAAAAGGTCAAAACTTTTCTTGAAGGCGAAGTAGCGAAGGACACGCTGCTTGGGATTGGAGTGGCGATTCCAGGAATTATTGATCAGAAAGAACGGATTGTTTTAAAATCCCATGCTTTAGGTATAGAGAATTATAGTCTGCGCTTTTTAGAGCAGGCGCTGGAAATTCCAGTATATTTTGAAAACGATGCTAATGCTGCAATGCTTGCAGAAAAAAAGCAAAAGTATCCAAATGCGATATATCTGTCTTTGAACCACACCTTAGGAGGTGCATTCTGCATAGATGGAAAGCTGTTTCGAGGGCAAAACCAGAAAGCAGGGGAGTTTGGTCACATGATACTCGTTCCCGGTGGAAGAAAGTGTTATTGTGGTAAATCAGGATGTGCAGATGCATATTGTGCTGCAAGTGTACTGACACAAGATAACAGGCAGTCACTGGATGCATTTATGGAAAAAATTGAAAGTGGTAATGAAAAAATTTTGCAGACATGGAATGAGTATCTGGATCATCTTGCTGTTTTGATATCAAATCTGCGGATGGCATATGATATGGATATCATACTAGGAGGTGATGTGGGAGGTGTATTGTCAGATTATATGATATCACTGGGAGAAAAAGTGATGGCATATAATGGCTTTGAGCACGATGTTTCATACTTGAAAAATTGTTCGTATAAGAAAGAAGCGTCAGCTGTTGGAGCCGCGAAATACTTTTTTACAAAACATATAGTAGAATTGTAGTAACTGTTCACAGGTAGGAATTTTCTGAACTGAAAATTCCGTACGGTACAGCTCCCACTGACAGATTGCAAAGCGAATGCGGACGTTCGGCTTGATATGTGTGAAAAACGAGAAGTTGTGTAAAATTAAAAAAAGATATTATAGTAAAAAACGGAAAGAAAACTGTAACTACGGTTTTCTTTCCGTTTTTTTTGCGTGTTAATTGTGAAAAATATACAAAAAATATGTTTTGAAATTATGAAATATATAAAAATATGAAAAAACATATTGACAAATTGTGTTTGTATGGTAATAATATAATTGCTTTAATAAAACATTTTATAAAACATAAAATAAAACAACATAGAAAAGGAGGAAACAATTATGTTACAGCAGGTAATGACAAATCCAGGAGAAATTATTTTCAGAGAGGTTCCAGTTCCGGAGGTAAAGGAAAATCAGGTGTTGGTAAAGATTATGAATATTGGTGTTTGTGGATCAGATATTCATGTTTATCATGGAAAACATCCGTTTACAAAATATCCGGTAACACAGGGACATGAGGTTTCCGGTGAGATTACAGAACTTGGAAAAAATGTCACAGAGTTTCATGTGGGACAGAAGGTGACGATAGAGCCTCAGGTATATTGTGGGCATTGCTATCCATGTCGTCATGGAAAGTATAATCTCTGTGAGGAATTAAAAGTAATGGGATTTCAGACGACAGGAACAGCATCTGAGTATTTTGCAGTGGATGCATCTAAAGTAACACCTATTCCAGAAGATATGTCCTATGAAGAAGGAGCTATGATCGAACCTCTTGCTGTGGCAGTTCATGGTGTAAAACAGATGGGTGATGTGGCTGGCATGAATATTGCAGTCCTTGGAGCAGGACCGATTGGAAATCTCGTGGCACAGGCAGCAAAAGGAATGGGGGCAGCGAAAGTGATGATCACAGATATCAGTGATCTTAGACTGGCAAAGGCAAAAGAATGTGGAATTGATGTGTGTGTGAATACCAAAAATAAAGACTTCAGTGCGGCAATGCTCGAAGCATTTGGACCGGACAAAGCGGATGTGATCTACGACTGTGCCGGAAACAATATCACAATGGGACAGGCAATTAAATATGCAAGAAAAGGAAGCACGATTGTACTGGTGGCTGTTTTTGCAGGAATGGCAGAAGTAGATCTTGCGGTGGCAAATGACCACGAACTTGACATTAAGAGCACGATGATGTACCGCCATGATGATTACATAGATGGAATCAGATTGGTAAATGAGGGCAAAGTTCATTTGAAACCGCTCATCTCAAAGACATTTGCTTTTAAAGATTATCTGAAGGCATACCAGTATATTGATGATAACCGCGAGACAACGATGAAAGTAATTATCAACGTCAGTGAAAAGTAAGGAGTTCGTATGGAAAATAAATATGGAATTGTCGGAGTTGCCCATGTCGGGCTTCCGACAAACGATTTACAGAAAACAGTTGAGTTTTATAAGGGTCTTGGATTTGAAGTGATTATGCAGTCTTATAATGAAAAAGCAGGGGAAAAAGTGGCATTTTTACAGATAAAAAATTACTGTATAGAGACTTTTGAAAATGGACAGGCGGCAATGTCAGACGGCGCATACCAACATGTTGCACTTGATGTGGAAGACATTGAAAGTATGTATCAGAAAATCTGCAATGAAAAATACACAATTATTACAGACGGAATCGAAGAACTACCATTTTGGGAAAATGGTGTGAAGTTTTTTATGATTAAGGGACCAAATGAGGAAAGAATAGAGTTCTGTCAGAAACTCTGATAAAAATAGGAAGGGACATATGGGAAGCGAAAACAAAAATGGAAAAGTACCGCTGATCAGTAAGATTGCATATGGGTTTGGTGATGTTGGATGTAATTTCAGCTGGATGTTCGTCAGTAATTTTCTGATGATATTTTATACAGACGTGTTCGGAATCAGTATGGCGGCTGTGTCAGCACTTATGCTTTTTTCAAGATTCTGGGATGCAATCAATGATCCAATCGTCGGGGGACTTACGGATAAAACAAAATCGAGATGGGGACGGTACCGTCCATGGCTGTTAGTAGCGGCACCAATTACAGCGATTCTTCTTGTTATGACATTCTGGGCAAGACCCGACTGGCCGCAGAATGGAAAGATCATTTATATGGTAATTACATATTGTCTGCTGGTTTTGGGGTATACCTGTGTGAATATTCCATATGGAACCTTGTGTGGTGCTATGACACAGGATATTGATGAACGTGCAAAAATAAATACATCCCGTTCGGTTGCAGCGATGATTGCGATTGGTGTGTTAAATATTATCACAGTTCCACTGCTCAGCAAATTTGGCAGTCATAGTGCAAAGACAGGATATCTGACGGTTGCGGTCATATATGGATGTATTTTTACAGCCTGTCATTTCTTCTGCTTTGCGAAGACGAAAGAGGCAGTGATTACTCCGGAAAAAGAAAAAATTTCTGTAAAGATACAGTTGAAAGCAGTCATGCAGAACAGGCCATATCTTCTTGCATTGGCAGGACAGATATTATTTGGATTTACATTGTATGGTAGAAACGCAGATATTCTGTATTACTTTACATATGTGGAAGGGAATGTCTCCTACTACACAACTTATTCGATGTGCATCATTATTCCTTCTATCATCGGGGCAGCTTGTTTTCAACCATTATTCCGCAAGCTGAATAACAAAGGAAGAACAGCATCTCTCTTTGCTTTATTTACAGGAATTTCCATGTTGTCTATGTTTTTCTTCAATGCCAAAGAATCACCGGCTATTTTTTATGCATTATCTGGTCTCACACAGTTTTTTTTCTCTGGATTTAATACCGCAATCTATGCAATTATTCCAGACTGTGTGGAATATGGAGAGTGGAAAACCGGACTTAGAAATGACGGTTTTCAGTATGCATTTATTTCACTTGGAAATAAAATCGGAATGGCAGTTGGAACAGCACTTTTAGCAGGATTACTTGGAAAATATGGTTATATTGCAAATCAGACACAAAATGCAATTGTACTTTCAATTATGAAACATGCATTTACGACGATTCCAGGTGTACTGTGGATTGTGACTGCGGTTGTATTATTTTTCTATCGGTTAAATAAAAAACGTTATAACGAGATTGTGGAGGAACTGAAAAATGGAAGAAAAAGTTGATATCGTGGCATTGAGTGAATTGTTGATTGATTTTACGGAAGCAGGACACAGTCAGGATGGGAGGAAATTGTTCGAACAGAATCCCGGCGGTGCTCCGGCAAATCTTCTAACCGTTGCAAGCCACTTTGGGTATTGTCAGCAGTGATAGTTTCTATCTGGGCAAGTGCATATTGAACGCAGATAAGCATTCCCCCGCTTCAAGTGCGCGGAGCACTAAGCGGCGGGTGAGGGGAGATGCTTATGTCAGTGGGAGTTGAAAGCTCCCACTGATAGATCGCGAAGCGACTGCGTTCATGAGCAAGTAGCGAAGCGGATTGCGAACGTCCGCTTTACATTGTTACAGAACCATATACAGATTTATGGCAAAGAACTATAAGCAGGTTGAGGATACAATTGTACTTATACCATTGATCAATGGATCGGCCGAGAAATTGGTGGTGTAAATGATTCTGTGTAAATCTTTCAGATGGATGATAGAATCGCAGATTTATAGAAAACAAATAGATCATGTGACGGGCTGAATGGCATTATTTCTTGCTGTTCAGCCCGTTGTTTGTGTAATAGCCAGGATTCCATGATGTAGAATTGCGTGAGCTGCTTTGCAGCGGAGCAGCTCGTAGGCATCGGTTGGGGGAAAAAGACCTTTTGACCCCAACATCATTTCAAGGAATCCTGACATCATCAGATAGAAAACAACAAGTTTGTGACACACGAGATAAGAATCGTAGTTGTTTCAGATCATACCTCCAGAACGACTGCCTGATATCCTTCCAGTGTAATCTCATTTTCATCTGTCTTAAGCTGCGGAAGATTGTTCAGCACGATATTTTTGATCTTTGACGGAAGCGTCAGGGTCTGCGGCTGTGTTTTGTAGTTGCCGATCACGAGCAGCGTCTGGTCTGCGGATTTCCGGTAGTATGCCATGACACGGTCCTGATCCTCAAAGACAGGAAGCAGATCGCCGTATACGACAGTTTTGCTATAAGCCGGATCCTTACGCAGCGCAAGCAGGCGGCGGTAGTACTGATAAACGGAATCCGGATCATTTTTCTGACTTTCCAGATTGATCTTTGTGTAATTGCGGTTTACCTTCAGCCATGGAGTGCCGGTTGTAAAACCTGCATTCGCGGAAGCATCCCACTGGAACGGAGTCCGGGCATTATCACGGCTGACACGGTTTACCGCCTTCAGGGCAGCGTCTGGTGTCAGACCGGCATCTAAAGCTACCTGGTACTCGTCGAGTGTTGAAATATCGTCCACTTCGCTGATCGACTGGAATTCTACATTTTCCATACCGATCTCCTGGCCCTGATAGATAAACGGAAGGCCGCGGAGCATGACATTCATTGTGGCAAGCAGTTTTTGGGCGGTGAGAGTACATTCACCCTCCGGGATATAGCGGGAAACGCCGCGCGGCTCATCATGATTTTCGATGATATTGGAGAGCATGCCGATATCGCCGATCTTTTTCTGGCTGGCGAAGCAACAGCTGCGGTAGTCATTCGGGGTGATTGGAGTCTGGTCATACCAGCCCTTCTCACTGCCGCCGAAGATGGCCTCATTGAAATCGAACATCGTTGAGAAATATCCGTTGTCACCGATGAAATCCGGAAGCTCCTCCGGTTTTTCATTAAAGACCTCGCCGGCAGTAAATGCACTGTGTGGAAGGAAAGTACGGTCACGCATTTCTCCCAGAAATTCGCCGACACCGACTGCGTGCTTGAGCATTTCACCCGGGCTGCACATGCCGTCTGCACGGTTCGCCGGATAATCCCGCCACGGAAGCGCCTTTTTGATGTTGATGATCGCATCGATACGGAAGCCGGCAAGTCCCTTATCCAGCCACCAGTTGATCATTTTATAGATTTCCTCGCGCAGCTTCGGATTTTCCCAGTTCAGATCCGGTTGCTTTTTGTGGAACATGTGCAGATAGTATTTGTCCGGATGACCCGGGAGCGGTTCCCAGACACTGCCGCCGAAGTAAGAACGCCAGTTGCATGGCAGTTTTCCGTCCGGACAGTCTTCAATGTAAAAATATTTTCCGTACTCGCCATCCGGATCCTCGCAGGCTTTTTTGAACCATTCGTGCTCATCGGAGCAGTGATTGACGACGAGATCCATTAGGATATACATATCGCGTTTTTTTGCTTCGGCGATCAGACGGTCCATGTCATCCATTGTGCCGAAGCGCGGGTCGATGTTGTAATAATCAGAAATATCATAGCCCTGATCTGCGAGCGGTGAGCAGTAGATTGGAGAGAGCCAGATAATGTCGATGCCGAGGTCTTTGAGGTAATCGAGTTTGCTGATAATGCCCGGAAGATCACCGATGCCGTCTCCGTTAGAATCACAGAAGCTTTTCGGGTAGATCTGATAGGCTGTTTTTGTGTGCCACCATTTTTTTTGCATAGTAAAATACCTTTCATTATTTAATAAGTGTGATACCAGTGTCAAAAGGTCAAAAAGCCGTTCATGCTTGCATGATAAGGCTTTTGAACTTGGGACACGCCAAATATGAGAAAGTAGCGATTTACGCAGTAAATCAGCGGATTTCGAATATTTGGAGGATTGCGGGAGCAGCGTAGCTGTGTAGCAATCCGGGTATCAAATGAGTGTCAAAAGACCTTTTGACACTCATATCATAAGTGTTTATTTTCGGAAAAAGTTTCCTCTATATTTTGCCTGCGGAACTGAAGAGGGGTAAATCCGGTCGCCTTTTTGAATTCCTTCATAAAATGCCCGAGATTATTGAACCCGCTTTCCAGACAGACCTCCGTGACCTGTAGTTCGGTCGTATGCAGTAATGTTGCCGCATGGCGGATACGGAAGTCGTTGATATAGGAAACGGGTGTTTTGCCGAGTGATTTTTTGAAAAAACGACAAAAGTACTGCTCATTCATTCCGGCAAGTGCAGCCAGTTCTCCAAGAGAAAGCGGATGCTGGTAGTTTTGGCGGATGTGACTGATCACAGTCTTAAGAAGTTCCACGCGCGGATTGCGTACCGGTTCATTTGAGGCAAGCTGAGCATGTTCTGCAAGAATTCCGAGAATATTCAAAAGCGCAGCCTTGATCCGCAATTGTGAAACAGGATTTTCGGTTGTAAACTGGTCCAGACAGATCCGGTTTTCCCGAAAGAAGATCGAGCGGATCCGAAAAAATTCCTGTTGTATTTCCGAAAAAGCCGGGTGCTCAGGTCCGAGAAAAGACGGAAAGGAAAGCTTGTGTTCTGATAACGGAAGCAGAAACTGTTCCTGTGCCGGGTCTGGAGCGGCGAATGTGAGCAGATCGGGAGAGAAGACGACTGCCTGTTCCCGATACTGATCAGAATCAGAGGTAAGTGCATGCAGTTCTCCGCTGTTGATAAAACAAAAGCATGGGCTTTTGAGATGAGTCAGTGTCATATTGATATCAACCTGATAAGAGTCTTGCTCAAGATAGATGATCTCGATGGGTTCATGCCAGTGATGTTTGACCGTAAATGGAAAAACAGGCGGATTAGTCTCACGCACCGCCTGATAAAATGCACATGGAAAACGGAAGCTTCCATGCTGCCTTGCTTCTTTTAAGAAAGAAGGAAGCCGGTTATATGGCGTCTCTGTCTTCATTTATGAAGAATGACGCGTGCCTCGTACGGCTGCAGTTTTCCAGCTTTATGTCCTTTGTAATTGGAGATCAGCTCTTCGGCAGTCGGATCTTCGCAAAGAACACAGTCCTGTTCCTGATCGGTAAAGTTGCAGGCAACGGTCAGTACCTGTCCGTCAAGAATACGCTTGTAAGCATAGATGGTTTCGCTGTCCTCGAGAAGTCCCTGGAATTTTCCGTAAACGATGATCGGAAGCGTGTGGCGTAGACGGATCAGCTCCTGATAATAATGGAAAACAGAATCCGGATCGGCGAGGGCGGCCTTGGCATTGATCTCTTTATAGTTCGGGTTTACGTTGATCCACGGGGTACCGTCTGTAAAGCCTGCATTTTTGGAATCGTCCCACTGCATCGGAGTACGGGCATTGTCACGGCTGATCTCTTTGAGATAACGCATCATATCCTCTGCTTTTACCAGTCCGTTGTCCACATACTGATGGAAAGCATTGATACTCTCAATGTCACGGTAGTCCTCCAGCTTGTCAAAGTAAACGTTTGTCATACCGAGCTCTTCGCCCTGGTAAATATAAGGTGTACCCTTGAGCATGTGCAGGCAGGTGGCGAGCATTTTTGCAGAAACAACGCGGTATTTTTCAGAGTCGTTTGCAAAACGAGAGACAGCACGCGGCTGATCGTGGTTATCGAGGAAAAGGCTGTTCCATGCCTTGCCTTCCAGCTCATACTGCCATTTGTTCATAATATGGCGGAAGTCAGCCAGCTTCGGTTTCTGATCCGTCCATTTCCCAATCGGGCCTCTTACGAGATCCACATGCTCAAACTGGAATACCATTCCAAGCTCGGTTCCTTCATTGTTCGCATATTTCTGGGCTTCTTCGATGGTAACGCCGGCGGCCTCACCGACGGTGAGCAGATCGTAATGGGAGAGTACGCGACTGTTCATTTCCTGGAGAAATTCGTGGACACGCGGACCGTTGCATACATATGGGGAAAAATTGCCATATAATCCGTCTTCGACCGTTCCGTCCGGGAAGGACTGATCCTTGGAGATCATGCTGATGACATCCATGCGGAAGCCGTCAATTCCCTTCTCGCACCACCAGTTCATCATATCAAAGACTTCATCACGGACTTTCGGGTTTTCCCAGTTCAGATCAGGCTGTTTTTTGGAAAAGCAGTGCAGATAGTACATGCCGGTACGTTCGTCAAATTCCCATGCGGAACCGCCGAAGCAGGCACCCCAGTTGTTCGGCTCTTTTCCATTCTTCGGGTCTTTCCAGATGTAGTAATCACGATAAGGGTTGTCTTTGGAACTGCGGCTTTCGATAAACCATGCATGCTCATCAGAGGTATGGTTAACGACAAGATCCATGACAATTTTGATATGATGACGGTGTGCCTCTGCAAGCAGACGGTCGAAATCTTCCATAGTACCGAAATCATCCATGATATCACGGTAATCGGAAATATCGTAGCCGTTGTCATCGTTCGGTGATTTGTAAACTGGAGAAAGCCAGATCACATCGATCCCGAGCGTCTCCAGGTAATCAAGATGTGCGGTGATACCATTCAGATCACCAATGCCGTCACCGTTGCTGTCCGCGAAGCTGCGCGGATAAATCTGATAAATAACGGCTTCTTTCCACCATGCTTTTTTTTCTTCTGCCATCGTTTTTTCCTCCTGTATGGTTGTTGTCATTTGAGCCGGAAAAGTGACCACAGGTAACACTATTCTGACTCTGAAATGTATTTTTTTCGGTTGATTTCGCAAAAAACTGACGGAATCATTTTGCTTTGTTATCTCCTACTATAACTGTGGCAGAGGAAAAAATCTACTGCTAATATGACAGAAACTTACGGTATTTTGACTTATTGAAAGCAGAATAAGAATTTCGCCGCGTCAAGTGCGCGGAGCACGAATGTCCGCTTTATGATGAAGCAGCTGTCAGAAAAGTATCTGCAAAAAAAACACCCCACACCTCTCAGGCCTGAGAGGAAGGGGGATTCATGTTTTTGGGACATTTTTTTATGATCCAGAAGAAGGTTCCGGTGAAAATAATTCCTTTTATAATAGTAGTGGAAGAAAATGCCCACCAGATACCGTTCAGACCCATAGAAGTATTTCCAAGGATCATAGCCAGCGGGATTCTTGCACTTGTAAAGAGGATGCTGATGATGCTGCACAGATTTGTTTTGCCAAGTCCGGATATGGCACCGATGGTAGTAAGCTCGATGCACAGAAAGGCTTCGCTGAATCCGATGATAACCAGATAGCTGACAGCAGTTGCAATGGCAGAAGGTTCGTGGAAGAAGATCGTGGCGATCGGGATTGGTGTAAAGATAAAGATCAGAGTGATCAGTAATCCCCAGATACCGATCTTGCAGATCCCGCTCAGATATTTTCCGGACATTCTGCCGATCAGATGGATACCTTTCAGCACATTTTCTTTTTTCTGCCAGATGATGTCAAGCACCATAATACTCATAACAATGAACTGGGCGGTAACGGTTGCGATCGCTGCACCGCTGAGTCAGCGTCATGGTCATAAAGGAAAAGACGATCAGACCATAGGCAATCCGTGTGTAGGAAATGGCAGCATCATAAGCTTCCACATCGGTCAGATTGAAAAAGCCTACCATCTGGTGTACAAAGACCAGAGAGAAAACGGCAAAAAGCAGTCCCATATATAAGGATAACTGCATAGCTGTCTGGGCATATTTATGGGCGCTTTCTTTGTCACCCCGTCCGATACACTGGGCTACCTGCACCTGTCCGCCCATTCTGGCAATGGAAGACAGCCCCTGAGAAAGCCAGGTAAACATGCCGCCGACACCGACACCGGCCACGGCCTTTGATCCCAGCAGTCCGATCCATGCCATATCTGTGATATTATACAATGTTGCAAGGAATGACGATGCCATGATCGGGATCGCCAGCTTTATCAGGGACTTAAGAATCGGCCCTTTTGTTAAATTACTTTCCAAGATGTTTAACCTCAAATCTTTTATTTTTATGCTCATGTATAACCTATCATAACATTTTCATTCTATAAAAACAATCCTTTTGATCCATACATCTGTCGATACCGATCTGACATTGACATTTTGCATGCTTTTGGTATAATTCAGCCAAACGGGATAATAAAAACGCAAAAAATAATAAGAAAAGGAGTATTGGGAAAATGGATTTACAGCAGATTTTTGACAACACGGATTTTGTCCATGCAAGTGGAACAAAAGAGGAATGGATCGTGTTGACCGCACACTATGATACAACTTCTCTTTCACATGGTGCTTATGATAATATGAGCGGCTGTGCAGGACTGCTTGGGATCATGGAGTACATGAAAGACAAAGAGCGCAATTATGGTCTTCGGGATGTTAAGAAGCAGCTGGATGAGTATCTTTTCCGTAAAAGAAAAGAAGCATAAAAGGAATTTTCCGATTCAGATCATGAACCAGATAAGACCGTGTTGTCTTATCTGGTTTTTTCATGGAAAAGAGCGCCAGCAGCATTTCTTTCAATGGAAATTAACCGGTTGACATCTTATCATTTGCAGTCTATTCTGAGTGTAAAGAAATCGCAGCGTATCTCATTGCTGAGAAATAAGGAGGAACAGAGAAAAAAATGAAGAAAAGAACGTATGACAAAGCATTCTATCAGAAACTCTGGGGTCTGATGATTCCCATCGTCCTGCAGAATCTGATGCTGGCACTGGTGGCGGTAGCAGATGCGTTTATGCTTGGGGGAATGAATCAGAACTATATGTCTGCCGTTTCGCTGGCAACCCAGATCCAGTTCATCCAGAATATGTTTCTGGCGGCAGCAACCGCGAGTCTCGGGATTCTGGGAGCGCAGTATTGGGGAAAAGGCGATATCAAAACGCTGGATGAAATTTTCTGCAT
This sequence comes from Fusicatenibacter faecihominis, assembly GCF_020686945.1. Taxonomy (NCBI): domain Bacteria; kingdom Bacillati; phylum Bacillota; class Clostridia; order Lachnospirales; family Lachnospiraceae; genus Fusicatenibacter; species Fusicatenibacter faecihominis. Next base: position 43,690 of record NZ_JAJEPR010000016.1, read on the forward strand.
GGCTCTGCGCCTGTGCGGGCTGGTATCAGTGGTATTTTTTGCGGCCTGCGTGTTCGCCGGAAAATATCTGATGCTGATTTTTACCAATGAAAGTGTGCTGATCGAGCATGGAGTCAGCTATCTTCGGATCGCGGGCTTTTCTTATCTGCTGACCGGAATTTCTCAGTGCTATCTGATCATTATGAAGGTCAGCGAGCACGCGAAGACAACGGCAGCGGTCAGTTCCGCGACTGTCTGCATCAATATTGTGCTGAATGCGGTATTTATTTATGGGGCTTTCGGGATTCCTTCGATGGGGGTACGCGGTGCGGCTCTGGCAACGCTCATTTCGCGGTGCATAGAGCTGGCGGTTTCCGTGATCATTTCTTATCGGAAGGGCTATATTCATCCTCAGATGAAGTTCCTGTTTTACAGAAATAAACAGCTTTCCAGAGATTTTTACAAATGCGGAATGCCGCTTCTGGGCGCCAGCCTGTTCTGGGGAATCGGTTTCACTTCCTATTCTTCTTTTATGGGCCATTTGGGAGCGGATGCTGCAGCGGCCAATTCCGTTGCAGCGGTCGTAAGAGATGTGGTTTGCTGTCTGAGCGGAGGAATTTCCGGCGCGACCGGTATTATGGTGGGAAATGAGCTCGGAGCAGGCAATCTGGAGCAGGGGAAAAAATATGGCATCCGCCTGATGAAAATTTCCTGTGTGTGCGGAATTGCGGTAGCGCTTCTCATGTGTCTGGCAGCGCCGGTCATTCTGCATTTTGTAAAGCTGACGCCCGAGGCCTCCGGTTATCTCAAAGGGATGTTTGGCGTGATTGCTTTCTACATGATCGGCCGTGCAATCAATGATGTGACAATCAATGGAATTTTCGGCGCTGGCGGCGATACTCTGTTTGACATGTACAGTCTTGCCGTCTGCATGTGGTGCATCGCCATCCCGCTGGCCGCCGCCGGAACCTACTATTTCCACTGGCCGGTGGTCGTCGTGTATGCATGCACCTGCGTGGATGAAGTAGGAAAACTGCCCTGGGTACTCCACCATTTCCGGAAATATAAATGGGTGAAGGACCTGACGCATTGAAAATAAAAAATGAGGGGCGAAGTTTTGGCTAAAAACTCCGTCCCTTAAAATATTACTCCGGCCACACGAAATGTGCGTTCCCGGCTTCGAGGCCGTCTATGAGGATATTCTGGCCGGTGCAGAAGCGGTTGGTCACGGTCATGAAATAGGCCCAGTCAGCCGTTTCTTCGACAGTCATCCAGCGCTTTAAAGGGGTTACATCCATAATCTGGTTCCAGAGAGCTTTGTCTTCCATGACCGGTTTGTTCAGTTCGGTCAGGACACCGCCGAAATCCAGGCTGTTGCAGGTAGCGCCGTATCTGGCGATGCGAAGGGCGACGTTTTTGGCGTAGGAGAGGACGCCGCCCTTGCTGGCTACATATTCCGGAAATTCGGAGCCGTTGTGGCCGCTGGCAGAGCCGATCATGAGAACTGCGCGGATGCCGGGATGGATAGCGTAGGTTTCTGTGATCGCGATGGTTCCTTTTAAGTTTACATCGATATCTTCTTCGTTTTGCACGCCGGCGTTGTTGATGACAATATCAAATGGCTCTAATGCCGGAAAGTGTGCTTTGTCACGGATATCCATGCGGATATGGGTATAAGCCGTATGCTGAATGGTCGCTTCTTTGCGGTCGAAGCCGGTGACACAGTGGCCTTCACTCAAAAACTTCTCTGCGATTCCTTTTCCAATTCCGGAACTTGTTCCCGTGATCAGTATTCTCATGCTCAGATCCTCCAATAATTATTCTTTTACAGGGTACTTGGCGAGATATTCGTTTCCGACACCCTCTTCTTTCCAGCGATTGGAAATCCGATAGCCGATGGGAGAGAAAACGATCTCGCAGAGCAGCTCGACAATAGCGCCGGTGAAGGCACACATGATGCACTGTGTCAGAGTCCAGCCGAAGAAGTTATGGCTGACAATGAGGGCGAAAATCAGATTGTCCACAAACTGGCCGATTCCTGTGGAAATGTAGGTTCTGCAGGCATAGACGGCGAAGCCCTGGTCTTTCCTGATGGTTCTGCCGATGTACCAGTTTACGAAGTTATTTACGACAGCGGAAACGAAGAAGGCGATCGTGCTTCCGAGAAGCACATACCAGGTTCCGCCGAAGGTGTGGTTCAGGGCGGTGTTTATGACTGTTTCGGACCCGTCTACATAGGATTCGCCCCAGATTCCCGGGATCAGGCTGCCGAGATAGAAGACCAGACACATCCCGAGATTGACAGCGATGGAGACCACGCTGAGCATCGTGGCCGCTTTGGGCCCGAAACGCCGGGTGATCATGTCCATGCACAGGAAGATGATCCATGAAACAATAATGCCACAATCCAGAGCGAGCCACGAAAAGGGTAGATTGATACTCTTATTCGCCAGCAGGTTCATGGAAATTGTGGCAACAATAAATACAGTTACAGTGAGTGAGGGCACGCTGCGGAGCAGAAGCTTCAGCTCTGCCAGGAGTCCCTGGTTCTTTCCTTGATTCATTTTTTGTTCTCCTTGGTTTTCTTATTTTACGAGAAGGATTTAGAGCCCGAACTTCTCGGTTTGCCGTTGGCAGTTTTATAATATAGCGCATTTTTGGGGAAAAGGCAAGTGGATTAAAAAGAAAGAAGAAAATCATTGTTTTTTACAAAAACTTTGATTATACTGGGATTGACAGCTTTACAAAAAATATTGTTTTCCAGGCCGACTTATAAAGCGTGAAATCCGGGTATGCTCAGACCCAATGATTTCGCGCTTTTTCTGCAAAATGGCGGGTTTGAGGGAAACAGGAAAAGGAGATAAAAATTATGGATGCAATTTTTCACAGAACAAGTATCAGAAAATATCAGGAAACGCCGGTAGAGGCGGAGAAGATCGAGACTCTGCTCCGGGCGGCGATGGCAGCGCCCTCCGCCTGCAATCAGCAACCCTGGGAGTTTTATGTGGTCCGCAATAAAGAGAAGATCAAGGAGCTGTCCGAGGCAAGTCCTTATGCAGGCTGTGCCAAGGGAGCGCCGGTGGTCTTTGTTCCCTGCTACAGAAAGAACTGCCAGGTGCCGATGTATGCCGAGATCGATCTCAGCGCCGCAGTGGAAAATCTTCTGCTGGAGGCCGATTCTCTGGGGCTGGGCGCTGTCTGGATGGGCATTGCACCTCAGAAGGACCGTATGGTTGACGTGCGGAAGGTCCTGGATATTCCTGGGGAGCTGGAGCCCTTCGCTCTCGTTCCCTGCGGCTACCCGGCCCAGGAGCGAACTCAGGAGGATCGCTATGAGGTGGAGCGGGTCCACTATGTAGATTGATTTAACTATTCTATTCAGCAGCCACTGTTTCGCGAGATGTTTTGGCATGAATATGCCAAAATCCCATCGCCAAAGGCGAGTTTCATTGGATTTTTGCCTGTACTGTGGAGGTACTGAACAGTTACAGACTGATCTGATTTGTCTTAAATAAAAGGTGTTGCCAGGCCCTTCATTTGCCTGCCAGCACCTTTTTCAGCCCTTCGGGCCGGATTCTATTTTTTATGATAATGTCTTCCCCGTCAGAAGAGCACCCTGCTGTTTCTGAATCATCCGTTCCTTCTGATACTGAGACGGGGTGAGACCTGTGTGTTTCTTGAACTGCCGGATAAAGGTCGCCGTGTTGTCAATGCCCACCGCCAGGGCCACCTCGTAGATTTTGGGCGGATTGGGTTGGCAGAGGAGTTCGCTGGCCCGCTCCATACGGGCGGCAGAGATGTAATTCAGGAAATTTACGCCGAGATTCTTCTTAAACCAGCTGGAAAGATAAACCGGCGTGATGGAGAAGGCCTCCGCTACCGTGTCCAGGGTCAGCGGCTCACTGAGATGGTCGGCAATATATTTCACCATGCATTGCTGCATATTCTGGGGCTGCTCCCGGCGGGAGGGGAAAGACTCCGTGGCAATACGCGCGAGTTGTTGGTAGAGATATTCCGGATTGTAGAGAGGAATCTCGTCGGACAGATGCGGCATGGCTTTCTTTTTGGCGAGGCAGGCCTTCTCAAAGACGGCCCAGATTTCCTGATAATGGAAACGGAAATCCGAGAGGCTGCAGCCGCCTGCCGGATAAAAAATCTCCTTCAACTCCGGCAGAAGCTGGTCCAGAGCGCCGTTTCGGGCATATTCGAAGAGACGGTTCTGCACCTCCTGACCCAGCCGTTTTCTCGGAAGAACCGCTGCATTTTCCTGGAAGGCGAAATTTTCCATGGGGAGGACCTGGGCAGAGAGAAGACAGTTTTCAGCCAGCCTGTATTCGGTCTGAAGTTCCCGGATATCCGTACAGTATTCGCGGATGCCAGCGAAAAGCCGGGTGGTTTTCGAGGCTTCTTCGGCGGCTTCCTGGAGGACGGCCAGGATTTCCTCCTTGTCCTCGGGCCGGGCCAGGACCGCGAAGCTGAATTTGTCCAGACTGATGAATTTCAGGGCAAACTGGGAGGTCAGTGTTTTCTCCAGAGAGGAAGTGAAGAGCAGGTCCTCAATACCGCTGTCCTTCTGAATAGCCAGAGCCATTATCATATAATAAGGATATTTCTCTTCCAGAAGCTTCAGACTCTCCTCGTCCAGCTGGGAACCGCCGCAGAGAAGATAGTGGAGGGCGATTTTCTCCGGAATCTGCTCTTTGGAGTGCTGGCTTAAGGTGTTGATCTCTGAGAGAAGGTCGTGAATCTCGTTTTCAATGATGGAGATCTCATTTTCCCTGGAATCGGAAAACTGGGAGGTAAATTTCCTTAAGGGCAGGTAAATCTTATAGTTTAAGAGCACCAGAAGGAGAGAGCTTGCCAGCAGCACGCCGAAAGCGATCACCATCACAAGATACATATAATGAAGGGGAAGCATCAGGGCGTCGTTGTTGATGAGTACCAGGCCGGTGTAGGGAAGAATGTTCATGGGAGCGGAAACACAGTAATATTTGGTTCCGTTCACACCGATCAGGCCTCCGTCAAGAGCGGCGGAAAGCTGCTCCTCCGAGAGGGGAACGCTGCTGTTTTCGAGGATGCAGCGGCCGTCTTTCTGCTGGATCACATAGCCCAGAAACTGATCTCCGATCGTCTTGTTGATGTTGGCAAATTTGGAAAGGTCCAGTTCGACTGCTACATATCCATGGCTGTAGAGATTCTTTACATAGAGGGCCGTGGAATCCTGGAAAAAGGAAAGGCCGTCGGGAAGCTGGCTGATATCCTCCACCGTCTTGTTCAGAACGATCCGAGAAAAATCCTCTCCTTTATAAAGGGAGCCGTTGTCCCGGACTACCTTGTCTGAATTATGAGTGTATAAATATACAAGTTTTGCATAAGGAAGGGACTGTCGGATCAGAGACAGGCGGGAAGCGGCATCCTCGGCATTGTCGAGGAAGAAGCTGGTGTCCAGCCGGTCGGAGATGCTGAATACCAGAGAGGAATCCTGGAGGCACAGAGTCAACAGGGAATCCAGCCGGTTCATTTCGAGCTGAAAGTCGGTATTGACTTTGGTGAGCGTTGTGCTGGCCAGGTTGTATCGCTCCCGGGTGAGCTGTCTGGCATAGAGTCCGCTGGTGCAGAGAAATACTAAAGTCAGCACAACGGCCATCGTCAGATTCAGGTACAGGACCCGGTTTAAAATACTTCGCTTTGATGACATGTCAAAAACTCCTTCCCAAAACACAAAAAATATGGTCAATAATCAAGCTGCCTTTATCTTAACACGAAAACTTTTGGGCGAAAAGCATTAAAACAGGATAAAACGTTGCTATTTTTTAACATCTTTATCAAAACTTCAGATAAAAATTAAAATAAGAGAAGAGATAGAAAAACGAAAATTGCGTAATCTCCCATGATCCGCTATAGTGAGGTCAGGCAGGCGGACAGCGGTTCCGCAGGTCAGACAGGCGGACAGCGGTTCCGCCGAAAACGAAAAAAACGGAGGGAGAGAAAAAGCAAATGGCAAGACAGAACAAAAAGCCAGTGCCGAAGCAGAAGAGCTTCTGGAAACGTTGCGTGAAGTACCGTTCCCTGATCCTCATGTCTCTGCCGGGACTGATCGCAGTATTCATTTTCTCCTACATTCCCATGTACGGTATCCTGATTGCCTTTCAGGATTACAACCCCGTAGAAGGAATGTTTGGACACAACAACTGGGTGGGATTCAAATATTTCAAGCAGTTTTTACAGAATCCCTATCTGTTCCGACTAATCCGAAATACATTGTTATTGGGTATTTATACATTGCTCTGGAGCTTCCCGGCCCCGATCATTTTTGCTCTTCTGATGGATCAGCTGACCAACGCGAAGTTCAAAAAGACCGTGCAGTCCATTTCCTATCTGCCCTACTTCATTTCAACGGTGGTAATCGTAGGTCTGGTAAAAGATTTCTGCAGCGTGGACGGTGTGATTAATGGAATCCGTGAGTTCTTCGGACTCAATGCGGTTTCCTTTATGACGGACCCGAAATATTTCCGGACGATCTTCATCGCCAGCAACATCTGGCAGGGACTTGGATGGGGAGCCATCGTTTATCTGGCAGCCCTCTCCGGTGTGGACCCTCAGCTTCATGAGGCAGCGACTCTGGACGGAGCCAACCGCTGGCAGCGTATCCGTTACGTCTCCTGGCCGGCCATCGTTCCGACCACAACCATCATGCTGATTCTGGAGAGCGGAAAAATCATCTCCTCTGACTTTACGAAGGTTCTGCTTCTTTATAATGAATCTACCTATGAGACGGCAGATATCATCGGAACCTACGTCTACAGAGAAGGTATTCTGGGCGGAAAATTCGAGTACACGACGGCCATCGGCCTTCTGACCTCACTCTTTTCCTTCATCCTTCTGATAACTGCAAACTTCCTGAGCAAAAAGATCAGCGAGAACAGTCTGTGGTAAGGAGGAAGAGCGATGAATAAGAAAACCAAGATCAAATTAAGTTTAAGCGACCGGATCTTCAATGTGGTGAACATCTTTATCATGCTGGTCATCATGGCGGTCATGCTGGCTCCCATTATCCATGTGGTCTGCGTATCCTTTTCCCTGGGATCTGAGATCCAGAAGGGCGGCCTTTTCCTCTGGCCCCACGGCTTTACGCTGGAAGGCTACAAGAAAGTGCTGCAGGACCATATGATCGTCCGTTCCTACATTAACACTGTGATTTACGCCTTTTCCCATACGGCTCTGGTAATCATCCTCACGGCTCTGACGGCCTACCCGCTGACCATCAAGGATTTCCCCTTGAGAAAAGGAATCACCATTTTCATCACCATCACAATGTTCTTCAGCGGCGGTGCAATCCCGACTTACCTTCTGATGAAGGAGCTGCATCTTATCAACAACCCGCTGGTTATGGTAGTTCCCTTCGTGGTGACAGCCTATAACCTGATTCTTTTCAGGACCTTCTTCGAGGGAATCGACCCCTGCATGAGAGAGTCCGCCCGGATCGACGGAGCAGGAGAGTTCCGTATCCTGATCCAGATCATTATGCCGCTTTCCAAAGCGATCATCGCGGCAGTTTCCCTTTTCACGATCGTTGGAAAATGGAACGACTGGTATTCCGCTCTGATTTACTTAAACTCTGAGGCCTATTATCCGGTGCAGATGATCCTCAGAAAGATCCTGTTCAACTCTACGGTTTTTGCTCAGATGGACCCTTCCGTCATGCAGATGTTCCGTAACAGCACGATCACCCCGGCAAACATTCAGATGGCGACCATCGTTGTCATCATGCTGCCCATCATGTGTATCTACCCCTTTATCCAGAAATATTTCGCCGCAGGCGTTATGGTCGGAGGAGTAAAGGGCTGATGAATAAAAAAATGTTCAGGTGCGCCTGAACCCATAAAAGGAGGAACCCAATATGAAGAGAAAAAACGTATCCAGAATCACCGCGCTGGGACTGTGCGGAACCATGCTGCTGAGTGGCGCCGCAGGCCTTACCGCTCACGCTTCTGAAGAAGAGCCCCTTTCTTTCAAAGTGACTACCGTATATTTCGGTGATCAGTCTCCGGAGAACACCAAGATTCAGGAAGAATGGATCAAACTCTGCGAGGAAAAACTGGGAAGAAAGCTTGACATTACCTTCGAGTACATTCACACCGGCGATTACACAGAGAAACTGCAGGTAATCAACGCAGGCGGCGATCTGCCTGACATTCTGACCTGCTACAGCACCAACAGCAACGCAAAACTCATGGTAGATGAGTACGGTTCCAAGGGACTTTACCTCGATCTCGCCGAGCATCTGGATGATATGCCGAACTACAAGAGCTATCTGGACAAGGACCCGCAGAGCCAGAGCACTCTGTTCACTCCGGAAGGAAACCTCTACGGTGCATACAACTTAAGCATCGTTCCGACTGGTTCCGCTCACGGCGCTTTCTCCACGATGATGGCTGTGAAAAACAGCGTGCTGAAAGATCTGGGCCTTGAGATCCCGACCACTCTGGATGAGGTTTATGATGTAGCCAAGGCAATCAAGGATGCCGGCGTTTCCAAATATCCCATCGTTCAGCTGGAAGAGTGGCAGAACCCCGAGGATGTGGTATTCAACGCTTATCACACCGCTTCCAACCGTTACTATGATGGAACCGAGTTCAAATATGGCCCGCTTTCCGATGATTACAAACAGGCTCTGCAGTATCTGAACAAGATTTACACCGAAGGACTGATCTCCCCGGATTACTTTACTTACACTACTGATATGGGTAATGCCGATCTGGAATCCGGCACCGCCTGCATCCTGCCCTCTGCATGGGAAGGTTATCCCGGAGCCTGGGCTGATGAGCGTCCGGACGACGAATGGGTAGCAGTACCGCTTCCGACCTCCGATGCTTATCCGGATGAGGCATGGCAGTTTGAGAGAGAGTTCACCAGCGAGTACGAGTTCAACCCGAGATACAGCATGGTAATCTCCGCTCAGTCTCCGATCGCTGACGAGCTCGTGAAATTTGTGGACGCTCAGTATGACGAGGATGTCATCAACCTTCTGAACTGGGGAATCGAAGGCGAAACCTATGAAGAGAAAGATGGCAAGAAGAGCCTGATCGTTACCAAAGATCAGTATGCAGAGTATGGTATGCCTGTATCCGGTTCCATGCGTTCTGGCATCTTCCCGCAGCCGCAGGATATGGATCTCTGGAGAATCGAGATCTCTGAACCGGCTCCGATCTACTGGGATGGTGAGATCGTAACAGATAAACTGGTTGCTTTCTCCAGCAGCGTGATGAACGAGAGCAACACCGCCCCGAGAGACGGCCAGCCGAATCCCTCTATCTCCGCAGATGAGTCCAGTGAATATGCAAATATCATGACTCCGGTAGAGACCTATGCGAAAGAGCAGAAGGTAAAATTCATCAAGGGCGACCGTTCCTTTGACGAGTGGGATTCCTACATCGAAGAGATCAACAAGATGGGCGATATCCAGGCAGCAATGGATATCTACAACAGCAAAATCAGCAAATAATAAAGAGTAAAAAGACCGGGGCGGCGTGAAGCTGCTCCGGTTTTCTGCTATTCCCGCGAGCAACGAGCCAAGTAGCCATGCTTGCATGGATATTTGGCGACTGCCGCGAGGGTTAAATACCCCGCTGCTTGCAGCAGGGTATTTAATTGAAAAGAAAACTCGTTGCCAGAAAAGAAAAAGGGGCGTATAGTGGTTATCAGCAAGGGCGGAAACGCCTTGAAGTAAAGGAGAATATAAAAATGAGAGCTTACGAACGTCTGATTAAATATGCCATGGTTCCCACGGCCAGTAATGAAAATTCCGCAGCAGTTCCCACCACCGAGTGCCAGTTCAACCTGGCTCATATCCTGGTAAACGAGCTGCAGGAGATGGGTGTAAAAAATGCCAGAGTCGATGACAAATGCTATGTTTATGCCAGCATTCCCGCTACACCGGGCTGCGAGGACAGCAAAGTCCTGGGCTTTATTTCCCATATGGATACCGTGTCTGATTTCGCCGATCATATGGTGCAGCCCATCGTTCACGAAAACTATGATGGAAAGGATCTTCCCCTGGGAGAGAGCGGTCGTACCCTGGAGGTAGCCCTTTTCCCGCATCTGCCGTCCCTGAAAGGCCGTACGCTGATCACCAGCGACGGAACCACGATCCTCGGAGCGGATGACAAGGCTGGTGTGGCAGCGATCATGTGTATGGCAGAGCGTCTGATGAAGGATGATATGCCTCACGGAAAGATCTGCATCGGTTTTACACCGGACGAGGAAGTGGGAGGCGGAGCCGATCATTTTGATGTGAAAGGCTTCGGCGCAGATTTCGCCTACACCGTGGACGGCGGAGCCGAGAGCGAGATCGAGTACGAAAACTTCAATGCGGTGAGAGCCGATGTGGATTTCAAAGGCTTCAACATCCATCCGGGTTCAGCCAAGAACACGATGATTAACGCCGCTCTGGTAGCAATGGAATTCAACAATATGCTTCCGGCCGGGGAGACTCCGAGGGACACCGACGGTTACGAAGGTTTCTATCATCTGACCCGCATGAGCGGAAATGTGGAAAAAGCAAACCTCAACTATATTTTAAGAGACCATGACGCGGACAACATCGCCAGAAGACAGGAGATCATGAAGGAGATCGCGAAAAAGCTCAATGAGAAATACGGAGCAGGTACCGTGAACCTGACCCTCAAAGAGGAGTACCGCAACATGGCTGAGAAGATCAGAGAGAACTTCCACCTGATCGAGAATGCGAAAAAAGCTGTCAAGAAATCCGGCGTGGAGCCTCAGGTGGTTCCGGTCCGGGGCGGCACCGACGGCGCGCGCTTAAGCTTTATGGGTCTGCCTTGCCCGAACCTCGGCACCGGCTCCTATGCCTGCCATGGTCCTTACGAGCACGCTACTGCAGAGGGCATGGACATCGTGGTAGATACTCTGACTGAGCTGGTACGTCTTTACGGAGAGATGAAATAAGAATGGGAAAAGAAGTAAAAACAAACGCAATGCGGATCCTCGACCGGAATAAAGTTCCCTATGAGATCCTCAATTACGAATGTGATGAATTTATCGATGGTCTTCATACCGCACAGGCCACAGGGGCGCCGGTAGAGCAGTCTTTTAAAACGCTGGTGGCGAAAGGGAAGAGCGGTGGTTATTATGTCTTTGTGATCCCCATTGCGGAGGAAGTGGACTTAAAAGCCGCAGCAAGATCGGTAGGTGAAAAATCCGTGGAGATGATCCATGTGAAGGATATCACCGCCATCACCGGTTATGTCCGGGGCGGCTGCAGCCCTCTGGGCATGAAGAAACAGTTCCCGACCGTGATCCATGAAAGTGCAGAAGCTTATCCGGAAATCTATGTCAGCGGAGGCCGGATCGGTACTTCCATCAAGGTAGAGCCCCAGGCGCTGGCCAAAGTTGCTCGGGCGAAGTTTGATGATATTATCCGGAAAGCAGAATAACAGGAAAACCGGACGCTCTGCTGCTTTCAGCGTGGCTTTGATTCTGAAGGGAGGACAGGAATGATCTACCATCAGGCGAAGGATCCGACCGCTTACCAGACGATTTTCTACCGCCAGATCGGTCTGAAGAAACAGGAAGAGGAGACGGGAAACAGCTGGAGAGACGATGAAGGGGGATATATCTATACCTTTGGAACGATGGATACGATCCAGATGGGAATCGGAGAGTATACGGTTCCGGTGGATTTCCTTTCGGAGTTTCAATACGATACGGAATATCTTCATGCAGGGATCATCTATGAAGGGATTACCTATTCACTGGTGGATAACCATATGAAGGAATTTGCCACACCTTCTGCGTTCCTGGCGATGGAACAGGCGGCAGGAGGCATCAACTGCTGGAAAAAAGGCCAGCATTTCAAAGGAGTGGAGATCTCCGTGGAACTGGGATATCTCCGGGAAACACTTCTTCCTTTCCTGGGTCTTTCCGCAGAGGCTTTGGATTTTCTGGAAAAAAACGTTCGTTATCTTCATTTACCGGAGGAACTGCAGGATCTGATCTTTCGGGCAGAGCAGCTTCTTCGGAAACAAGAAATGACGGAGAGCCTTTTAAAATCTCTTGCAGCAGAGTTTGTATCCCAGCTGGTGCGTCCGGAAATCCGTTCCGTTTTTGCGAATGGAGAGGCGATGCTCACCGGAAAGATCAAAGTAGGGAAAAAAGAGATCCGTATGAAGAAAGAGGATTTTCAGAAAATCATACAGGTTCATGACCGGATACGGGATCATGCGGAAACCTTTGTGACGATCTATGCGCTGAGCCAGGAATTCAGTATCGGAGAACAGAAGCTGAAAGCAGGTTTTCAAAAGCTGTATCAGCAGACGATCTGGGATTATGCCAATCAGGTACGAATGAACCGTGCGGCAGTCCTTCTGAAGGATCCGGAAAAAAGCATTGCGGAGATATCAGCACTCACCGGTTATCAGAGTCAGGCGGCTTTTCGGAAAATGTTCAAGAAATGGAGCGGGACGACTCCGGGAAGATTCCGGGCCTTTATCAGAGAAGAAAACTGATACTTCAGGAGGCCGGAACTCATTGCTTTTTACAATGGGCTCCGGCCTCCAGTTTTTTAAGGCTGTATGGTTTTGTGATGACGTCCCTCGGGAATGACAAGAGGTGTACGGGAGACCGGATCGGGAATGATCTGACAGTCCAGTCCGTAGATTTTTTTGATCAGACCGGGTGTGATGATCTTAAGAGGAGCACCCTGAGCCTCCAGTTGTCCCTGATACATGGCAAAAATATAGTTTGCATACCTGGCAGAAAGGTTGATATCATGAAGCACCATAAGGATCGTGGTGTTTCTTTTTTTATTCAGATCCGTGAGAAGATCCAGGATTTCCACCTGATAAGCAATATCCAGATAGGTGGTGGGTTCATCCAGCAGGAGAATATCGGTCTGCTGTGCGAGAGCCAGAGCGATCCAGACCCGTTGTCTCTGACCGCCGGAAAGCTCATCCACACTCCGGTCTGCCAGTTCTGTGATACCCATGAGTTCCAGCGCTTCTTCCACTGCGGCAAAATCCTCCGGACGCATACCGCCAAAGGCTCGCCGGTAGGGAAAACGCCCACGGGCGACCAGATCCGTTACCTTGATCCCTTCCGGAACAACCGGAGACTGGGGAAGCAGTCCCAGAGTTTTGGCTACTTCTCTGGAAGGAAGAGAAGAAATACTTTTTCCATCCAGTGTAATCATACCGGACTCTGGTTTTAAAAGCCGGGCAAAGGTTTTGAGAAGCGTGGATTTTCCGCAGCCGTTGGCTCCCAGAATGACACTGATCTTCTTTTCAGGAAGCGTCAGTGAGACATCAGAGAGGATTTTCCGACCGTCATAACCGGCGGAAATTGTTTCAGCAGAAAGTATGGGATTGTTCATCAGACATGTTCTCCTTTGTCATTCATTTGAAGCAGTAAAAATAACAGGTAAGGTGCTCCGAGGATGCCTGTGACCACACCTACGGGATAGCGGGAGGGGAGGGCGAACTGACCGATGAGGTCAGATGCCAGTACCAGTGTGCTTCCGGTGAGAGCCGAGGTAAGCATGCCGTTTTTTCCGTTTCCGGAAAGTCTTGTGGCGATGGGGCCGGAAAGAAAGGCTACGGAAGCCACCGGACCGGTCACAGAAGTGGCAAAAGCTACCAGAAGGAGCGCCAGAAGGATCAGTGTCAGCCGGATCCTTCTGACGCTAACACCCAGAGTCACGGCATGGGCTTCTCCCAGCTGAAGCATGGAGAGCTGTCGGTTCAGGAGAAGGATCGCACCTCCTGCTCCGAAGACGACAAGCGCTAAGCGGGGGATATTTTCCAGCTTTACGCCGTTTAAGCTTCCGCTGAGCCAGCGGAGTGCGTTGGCCACATCGTACTCGGAGGCTTTCAGAAGCATCCACGAAATGACTGCGCTCAGAAAAGCCTGCATGCCAATACCTGTGAGGATCAGCCGGGCGTTGGAAAAACCGCCGCCCTGGGAGAGAAAGTAGATCAGGACAGAAACCAGAAGACCGGAGAAAACAGCCATCAGGGAGACCGTGCCTCCGTTAAGCTTTAACACCAGAATGCCGAAAACGGCAGCCACACTGGCACCGGAGGTGACACCAATAATGTCAGGACTGGCCAGGGGATTTCCAAGAAGCTGCTGCAAGGTATTTCCGGCCATGCCAAAGGCCAGACCACAGAGGATGGCAGTGAGCATCCGGGGAAGGCGGAGGGTTCTGATCGTAAAAACAGCACCTTCCACGTCCTCACCGGAAAGCACCTTCAGTACGGTCTTCGGGGAGTAAATGGTGTTTCCATAGATCATCATGATGCAGGCAAGGGCAAAAGTGAGGAAAAGAAGCGTAAGAGCCGTAAAGACGTACCGGCGCTGGCGCTTCCGATAACCGACTGTTATCGTGGAAAGCTGATTTTTCGTTTGTTTTTTCACAGAGAACTCACCTTCGCTTTCCGAATGATAAAAATAAATACCGGAGCACCGATCAGGGCAGTGACAATGCCGGATTCCAGTTCGCCTGGGCGGCCCAATATACGGCCAAGTACATCGGCAAACAGAAGAAGACAGGCTCCGCCAACGGCAGAGAGCGGCAGGATTTTTCGCATATCCGGGCCGAGGAGCAGCCGCATAAGATGAGGGATCATCAGTCCCACAAAGCCGATGGGGCCTGCCAGAGCCGTGGTGGATGCACAGAGAAGAACTCCCGCGAGGGCGCTTGAGGCACGGATCAGAGGAACATTGAGTCCAAGTCCTGTGGCGGCATCGTCACCGAGCGCCAGAGCGTTCAGGGAAGGGGCCAGAAAAATGCTTAAGAAAAAACCAATGACAAAACAGGGCAGAAGCAGACGGATGTCAGCCCAGTCTGCGCCGCTGATACTTCCTGTCTGCCAGAAACGGAACTGATCCATGACCTGGGTGCTGGGGAGCATAATGGTATTGACCAGAGACTGGAGCGCGGTGCTTGCGGCGGCACCGGCCAGAGCCAGCTTGATGGGAGTGGCTCCGCCGTGCCCGATGGAGGCAAGCCCGTAGACCAGAATAGCCGTGAGTGCGGCACCAGCAAAGGCGAGACCGATATACTGGATGCCTTTATTTATATGAAGAAACGCGATTCCGAACACAACAAAAAGGGAAGCTCCCGTATTGACACCCAGAATGCTGGGATCAGCAATGGGATTTCGGGTGATGGCCTGCATGAGAGCGCCGGAGATACTCAAAGCGGCACCTGCGAGAACACCAAAAACCGTACGCGGGATCCTTGCCTGGACCACATTGGCATCGAAACTGCTCTCGCCCAGATGAAAAAGACTCCGGATCACAGTCTGAAAGCCCACGGATTTTGCTCCGCAGGCTACAGAGGCCAGAACACAGAAGGCCAGGCAACTCAGACTGATGATACCGGTGAGAAAGAACCGGTGTTTTTTCATTTGATTTTTTCCTGAGCAGCAGAGAGGAGGCTTAAATAGTCATCAATCTCAGCGGGAATGGAGAGGATGGAGGGAGTTGCGGCACCTGCCAGGGCAGTGGTGCTGTCAATGAGAGCAACGGCTCCATTTTTCACTGCGGGGATCTGACTCATGAGTTCATCCTGCTGAAGGGCATCCAGAAGCGTCTCATCGCCATAAGCAACAATCATATCCACATCACTTAACTGATCGGCATTTTCACGGCTGACGGTGATGCTGAAATCGGTGCTGTCTCCGGCAAGTTTGGTGACACTTTCCGGAAGTTCCAGACCGAGATCCAGAAGATAAGCAGCTCTCGGGTCTGCGGAAGGCAGATAGATATAGAAAGAACTCAGATCGTCAGCATTGATCCAGCAGAACGCAGTTTTAACGCCTTTAAGATCCGGATAGTCAGCCAGTTTATCCTGGATCAGCTGCTCGACTTCAGCTACCTTAGCTTCTCCTTCGGCTTTCATACCCATACCCTCGGCATTTTCAATCGTCTGGTCTCTCCAAGTAGTCTGCCAGGCATTTTCCTTATAAGGAATGACAGGGGCAATCTGGCTTAAGGTGTCATAATCCTCTTGAGTCAGACCGGAGTAAGAAGCCAGGATCACATCAGGATCACAGTCGCTGATGGCTTCAAAATCCAGACCGTCCACATCATCAAAAACATTGGGAGCGTCAACACCCAGTTCCTGGAAGGCCTCGTCTGTCCAGGGATGCAGATTGTTTTCTGTTACCATACCATAGTTGGCGGCAGAAACGCCCACAGGAGCAATGCCGAGTGCCAGTGGCGTGTCCTGGTTTTCCCAGCCGACGGTAGCGATGCGCTCTGGTTTGCTCTCGATGACGGTTTCACCGTAGGCATGCTGGATCGTGATGGGATATTCGGTTTCCTCGTCTGCTCCGGAGGCAGTGCTTTCCTCTTCAGAGGCTGCTTCGGTTTCAGAAACAGTTTCTGTCTCGGCAGCGGAAACAGCCATAACAGATGTCAGTGCCAACAGGGAACAAAAAAGAACGGATAATTTTTTGAATTTCATAAAGACCTCCTAAAAATAATTTCTGATGGTAAGTTAAGACTAACTAACTGCGTTGGAGTATAGCATGAAGAAAAAAATCCGTCAATCCATGCATCGTAAAAAATATGGTTGTCACCGGATTGAGTCGTTTTTGCGTTTACAAAATTTTCAGAATAAATAGCATCACAGATCCTCGAAAATAATGTTATAATTAAACTGATAGAGTAAAAAGGCAAGAAGGAGGCATTATGGCGGAAAAAGATTTTGTAAAACTGAAAAATGTGACGAAAATATACCAAATGGGTGAAGTGCAGATCCGTGCGGTGGACGGCATTGATTTTTCCATTGATAAAGGCGAATTTGTAGTTGTGGTAGGTCCCAGCGGAGCCGGAAAAACCACGGTTTTAAATATCCTCGGCGGCATGGACAAGGCCTCCGGCGGAGAAGTCCTGGTGGACGGAAAGGACATTGCCGGTTATTCCCAGAAGCAGCTGACGGGCTACCGGAGAAATGACATCGGTTTCGTTTTCCAGTTCTATAACCTGGTTCCGAACCTGACCGCACTGGAAAATGTAGAACTGGCTCTTCAGATCTCTCGAAATCCCCTGGATGCAAAGACGGTTATGCAAGAGGTGGGGCTGGGCGACCGTCTGAACAACTTCCCGGCCCAGCTTTCCGGCGGTGAGCAGCAGAGGGTTTCCATTGCAAGAGCACTGGCAAAAAATCCCAAACTTCTGCTCTGCGATGAACCGACGGGTGCGTTGGATTATCAGACAGGAAAAGCTATTTTAAAACTTCTTCAGGACATGTGCCGGGAGCGGGGAATGACCGTTATCGTCATCACCCATAACTCGGCCCTGACGCCTATGGCAGACCGGGTTATCCGGATCAAAAACGGAAAAGTATCGGAAATGTACAGAAACGAACACCCCGTATCCGTGGAAACCATCGAATGGTAGGTGAAGGTATGAAGAAGAAAGCATTGAGAAAAGATTTTTTTGTAGAAGTACGAAAAAGCCGGAACCGTTTTCTTTCGATCCTTTTTATTGTGGCCCTGGGTGTATCTTTTTATTCCGGTATCCAGTCGGCTGCGCCGGATATGAAACGTTCCGGGGATGTCTATTTTGACCGGGAAAAACTCATGGATCTGAAGGTGGTCAGCACACTGGGGCTTACAGAAGAGGATCTTCTGGAACTTGAGAAAACGAAAGGCATAGAAAAGGCAGAAGGCGCTTATATGACAGATGTCCTCTGTGGAGAAGGGGATAATCAGAAGGTTCTGCATCTGGAGTCCGTTACAGAGGATTTTCAGAAGCTTCAGCCGGATGAGGGGGCGCTTCCGTCAAAAGCCGATGAATGTTTTCTGGATGCCCAGGCGGCACAGGCCTTTGATGTCCATGTGGGAGATACCATCACCGTACAGGAGGAGGGAGAGGAAAGTGATTCTGTTCTGAAAAGAAAGACCTTTACGGTGGCAGGCATCGGCGGAAGTCCGGCATATATCGCTTTCAGTCGCGGAAATACGATGCTCGGTTCCGGTGAAGTTTTGGGCTTCTGCTATATTCTTCCGGAAAATTTTGACATGGATGTTTACACACAGGTTTTTCTTTCGGTGGAAGGAGCAGAAGAGGAGGTTGCTTTTACGGACGCCTATGATTCCCTGGTGGCGACGGCAAAAGAAAAAGTAGAAGAGCTCTCCGAAAAACGCTGTCAGGTCCGGTATGATGAGGTCACCGGTGAGGCACAGGAGAAGATCGATGATGCGAAACAGGAGCTTGCGGACGGCAGAAAAGAATCGGATGAAAAACTGGCCGATGCGGAGAAAACACTGACGGATGGCGAAGAGGAACTGGAGCAGGGAAAAAAAGATCTGGAGGACGGTAAAAAACAGCTCTCAGAAGCACGGACACAGCTGGATGAGCAGAAAACGGCCCTGGATGAGCAGGAAGAACAGCTGAAGACGGCAGAGGCACAGTTTGAAGGAAGCACGCCGGAGATCGAGGCGGGCAAAACAAAGATCGCAGAAGCAAGAGAGCAGCTTTCTGAAGGAGAAAAGGAGCTGGAGACAAAAGAATCCGAACTTGCAAAAGCGGAAGAAACTATAAAAGAAAATGAGACAAAGCTTGCAGACGGCCGGAAAGATTATGAAGAGGCCAAGAAGGAAGCAGAAGATAAGATTGCTGAGGGCGAAGACAAGATCGCTGAGGCGGAAGCAGATCTGGCAGCGCTGGAATTTCCCGCGTGGACGGTCTCTGACCGGAACGATATGACAGACTACTCCGGTTATGCAGATAATGCCAATCAGATGAAGAGTCTGGGTGCCGTTTTCCCGGTACTGTTTTTCCTGGTAGCGGCTTTGATCAGCCTCACGACGATGACCAGAATGGTAGAAGAAGAACGGACACAGATCGGTACGTTGAAAGCACTGGGCTACAGCAAGAGCTCCATTGCCGGAAAATATGTTTTCTATGCCCTTCTCGCTACGGTCGGAGGCAGTGTCCTTGGTGTTCTGGCGGGAGAAAAAATCTTCCCTTATGTGATCATCGATGCTTACCGGATCATGTATCAGCATATGGACGGAATGGTTCTGGATTATCAGCTGGATCATGCGCTTGTTGCTTCACTGGTAGCTCTTTTCTGTACCATGGCAGGAACGCTTTCTGCCTGTGGAAAGGAACTGGCAAGTACACCGGCGGTTCTTATGCGTCCGCCAGCGCCCAAAGAAGGTAAAAGAGTCTTTCTGGAAAGGATCGGTTTTATCTGGAAACACTTAAGCTTCAGCTGGAAATCCACGGTACGGAACCTTTTCCGCTATAAAAAGCGTCTTTTTATGACGGTTTTCGGGATCGGCGGCTGTATGGCTCTTCTCCTGGTGGGCTTTGGACTCCGGGATTCCATCATGGATGTCGTGTTGCTCCAGTACGGCGAGATCCAGCTTTATGACGGTATGCTTGTTCTGAATGAAGATGCTTCGGATGCAGAGGTGGAAGCGCTGAAGAAAGACCTCTCTTCCCGTTCCGATGTGGAAGAGAGTATGGATGTCTATATGAAAAAGCACGCGGCAAAGGGAGAGAACGGTACCTGTGAGGTTTACCTTATGATGCCGGAGAAACTGGAAAATTTTTCAGACTTTATACACACCAGAAACCGGATCACAAAGGAAGCGTATACGCTTGGTGATGAGGGTATTATTCTGGCAGAAAAAACGGCAAAAATGCTGGGTGTAAAAAATGGCGGCAGTATTACCGTGGAGAGTACAGAAGGAAAAGAGATGGAAGTTCCGGTGGCAGAAATCTGTGAGAACTATATGCAGAATTTCGCCTACATTTCCCCCGGCCTTTATGAAAAACTCTTTGGTTCTGTTCCGGAAGCAAACAACATTCTTTTCAAGGGAACGGATTCTTCTGATGAGGCAGCCATTGAAAAGACCGGTCAGGAACTTCTGAAAAATAAGGCGGCTTTGAGCGTTACTTATATCGGTACGCTGGCAGAGCGGCTGAACAGTATGCTGGGAAGCCTGGATGTGGTCATTGTGGTCCTGATCATTTCTGCAGGCATGCTGGCCTTTGTGGTCCTCTATAACCTGAACAACATCAACATCAATGAGCGGAAAAGGGAGCTTGCGACCCTTAAAGTGCTGGGCTTCTTTGACGGAGAGGTTTCCTCTTATGTATTCCGGGAAAATGTCCTCCTTACCGTTTTTGGCTGCATTCTGGGTGTAGTGCTCGGTTCTGCCCTGCACCGTTATGTCATTACGACAGTGGAGATCGAGTCGTATATGTTTGGCCGGATCATCAAGATTCCAAGCTATTTGCTCGCCATAGCACTCACCTTCGGTTTTTCTTTTCTGGTCAATCTTCTGATGCATTTCAAGCTGAAAAAGATCGACATGGTAGAATCACTGAAGAGTGTGGAATAAGAATCGGGATTGTGGATAACTTCCCTGAAAAACTTTTAAAACGTGGATAAGAAGAGGCAGGAGATCAGTGACGGTCTTCTGCCTCTCTGTATTCGGAGGGAGTGCATCCGGTTCTTTTTTTGAAAATGGCGGAAAAATAGCTGGGATTTGTAAAATTCAGACGCTCACTGATCTCAGCCATGTCAAGCGAACTGTTTTTCAGAAGAAGACGGGCAGCTTCAAGTTTTTGCTCCGTGATGTAATGCTTGACAGACTGGCCGGTTTCTTCTTTGAAACGAGCTGCCAGATAGTGTGGCGTGTAACCGCTGACTCGGGAAAGTAATTCCATGGAAAGCTTTTCTCCCAGATGCTGCTGGATATAAGCCTGACAGCTCTGGATCGGAAGAGAAAGTTTTGGGGCCTCCCGGATCTTGTGAACTCTGGCGATGAAATCCCGGAACATATTCTGGTGGATATCCTGGACCTCATGAATATCTGTGCCGTTTTCTACGGCCTGGATGTAGTAATCACTGAGGGAATAGGCTGCCTCCGGGATCATGCCGCCGCGGATAGCTGCCCGGGTGACGAGCGTGGTGGCAACGATCGCCTCGTCCTTGGCCTGACGCAGGGGATCACCGGGACAGAGGGTTCCAGTCACATGGTTGTCGCTGTTCTGAACGTAAAAATGGTCGATTTCATCATTATAGTGGATATTTCCGTTTTCTACATGGGAAAGAAAGCGCTGTTCCAGCACATAAGTGCCGTGGCTGCTGGGAATATCCCGGGCTTGAAAAGGCTCTTCTGTATGAGACTCCGAGGGGCGGAGCTTCTGAAAACTGGAAAAATAGATGTTTTTGTCATAGCAGGCATAGTAGAACATCCGGGCCAGCTGGCCAAACGTCGTGAGTGGCACCACAGGAATATTTTTCATCAGCTTCAGGAACTTGATCCGGGAGGAAACGCTCATCTCCCGGATTTCCATCTGCTTGCGAAAATATTGTTCCGATACATCCGTGGAAAAGGTGGGCCCCAGCACGAAGAAATTTTTCTCAAAGGGAACCACGATCCAGGTAAAAGAAAGCCCGTCGGTGAAATGAAACGGCAGAGTCCCCGCTTTTTCCTGAATCTCCAGAAGCCGCTCCCGGCTGTTCAGCAGGAAGAAATTTTTCAGCACCATCTCCCAGGTGCAGTTGCTCTCGATCAGAGAAAAATCCTCCCCATAAACCCAGGAAAACACCTGATTTACTTTCAGAAGGATGGTACGGAAATATTGGATTTTTTCGTTGTTTTCGCTCATGATCGCCTCCGGCGTAAAAAATATTATAGAAAAGTGTATCACAGACTTGAGAAAAAGAACAGAGGGATTGCGCCTCTGGAAAATCAGATTTAAAATAGAAGAAAAAGCTTTGAGGGGGAACTGTTGTGAGAAATCGAGCGAGAAAATGGATGAACCGGCGAACGATCCTGTTCCAGATGACGATCATCATTTCGCTGATTATTTTGCCCATCTATGCGGTGATTGCGGGCTATTCTTATCGGACCCGGGAATCCTATGTGCGCCAGGGAACGGAAAATGTGGAGCATATCCTGGAGCTCTACATGCAGGTACTGGATGACCGGATCGTGTCCGCAGACGAATATCTGATCAGGGAAGCGGATGATAATCTCTATGCGGTGCAGCTCAAAAATGCTGCGACGGAGAAGGATGCGGGGCTTTCGCCTTATTTTTTCTGGCAGGATCTTTATGCCCGTGTGCGAAACAGCGTAGAAGCGGACGCCTATTTTTTCTGGCAGACCAGAATCGACAGCAGCCAGCTGGCATCAAAAAAGAACTGGTCTGCGCTCCGGGCCACGCTGCTGGATGAAGTGCAGGAGGTGATTCGGGAGGATAAGACTTATAAATGGCAAATTTGCGAGCTGGTGGGAGAAAAATGGCTGGTTCATATTCTTCCGACGACAAAAGATTTTATCTGTGGTTCTCTGATCAATCTCAGTGATATTGAGAAGCAGATCCAGGAACAGTTAAGTGAGGAGCTGGCGGGCGAGGTGCGTTTTCAGGAAAATGCAGGATCAGGGAAAAATCAGGTGTCGGGCGCTTCGAAAAAGAGCGGCTGTTATCTCACGGCCGAAATCAGCCGGAAGGTGTTCTTGAGCCAGACTCCGGCTCAGTCCAGGCTCTTAAGCTTCCTGCTTCTGGTATATGTTCTGGCGGTTCCCATCCTTCTCTATGTGGTCTATATCAAGATGCTTCTGCCCACCCGGCGCATCAACGAGGCCATGCGGCGGCTTGAGGAGAACGACCGGGATTTCCGGATTCAGGAGGAGGGAGAGAATCAGGAGGCGACCCAGATGATTCACAGGTTTAACGCCATGGCGGATCAGCTGGATCATCTGAAAATCCAAGTCTACGAGCAGGAGCTGGAAAAACAGGAGATTGAGGCCATAAACCTCCGGCTTCAGGTCAACCCTCATTTTATCCTGAACTGTCTGAATACGATTTTCAGTCTGACCAAAACCGGGAATCTGGAAAATACCAGGCGCTTTACGAAATATCTGGCGAACTATCTTCGTTTTACCCTCTGGCATACCAGTGGGATGGTGAATCTTATGGATGAGATGAAGGGTGTGGAGGACTATCTGGAAATCCAGAAAATTCGCTATCCAAACGCTTTTACCTATCTGAATTACATTTTTGAGGAGGCGGAAAATGCCCGGATCCCCTCCCTTCTGATCATCAATTTCGTGGAAAATGTCGTGAAGCATGCTCTGACACTGGAGGAAGAGGTGGAGATCATTGTTATTGCCTGTGTAATGGAAAAACGGCTTCGGATCTCCGTCTGCGATACAGGTAACGGCATGGAACCGGAACTTCTGAAGCAGCTTCAAAAGGGGGAGATCGTAGAAAATGAAACAGGAAAACATATTGGTCTCTGGAACTGTCGAAGACGGCTGGAACTAATGTATGGAGAGAACTGTACTTTCCACATTACAAGCCAGCCAGGAGAAGGAACTCAGGTATTTATAGAGATTCCGATGGAGGTGCAAGATGAATCTTTTGATCGTTGATGATGAGATCCTGGCGATTCAGGGCCTTGTGGA
The DNA here is from genome assembly GCF_020686945.1 of Fusicatenibacter faecihominis. Classification (NCBI taxonomy): domain Bacteria; kingdom Bacillati; phylum Bacillota; class Clostridia; order Lachnospirales; family Lachnospiraceae; genus Fusicatenibacter; species Fusicatenibacter faecihominis. The sequence goes on from NZ_JAJEPR010000016.1 coordinate 67,134, forward strand.
TGATATGGACTGGAAAAAACTGGATTTTGATGAGGTATTTACAGCCAACAGTTATGCCCAGGCAGTGAATATCATGAATAAACAGGAGATCGATGTCCTGCTTTGTGATATTGAGATGCCTCTTCGGAGTGGTGTGGAACTGGTCCGCTGGGCAAAGGAGCGAAACCCGGAACTGGAATGTATTTTTCTCACCTGTCATGCAGAGTTTTCCTTTGCAAAACAGGCCATTCAGATGGGCTGTCTGGATTATATCCTGAAGCCGGCAGAAACGGAAGAAGTGGAAGAATGCCTGAGAAAGGCTGTGAAAAAGATTCGGAAAACCAGAGAGCCGGCAAGTGTAAAACGTGAAAAAACAGAACCTTCCGTGAGCCGGACTGCAGAAAAGATCATTGGCGATAGTCCAAAGACGAAGGATGCCGTGGAACTGGCTGAGTTTTACATCATACAGCATCTCACAGAGAACCTGAGTCTGGAAGAAGTGGCAGCGGAGGCCTGCGTAAGCCCTACGCATCTCACCCGGCTGTTCAAGAAGCGCTATCAGATGGGGGTAGTGGATTTTGTTACAGAGAAAAAGATGGCACTGGCAGAAGAACTCATGAAGCAGGAAAATCTGACGGTGAGTTATATCGCTTCTAAACTCGGATATAGCAATTATTCCTATTTCACGAAGGTTTTCAAGAAATATACGGGCAAAACGCCGACGGAATACAAGAAAGAACTGGCAAAAAGTTGAAATAGTGCCAGCCTATGTTGGGATTTTGTCAGCAGACAGAGAAAAAGTGCTGAAAAAAGTCGGGATTTTGCAAGCGGAAAAACGTCGGATTTCATATAATTAGGCCATCAAAAAACACGGAATCAAGTTCAAGGGAGGAACGTATGATGAAGAAAAAAGTATTGGCATCTGTCCTGGCACTGACAACTGTATTGTCCGCAGCAGCAGGAGTGTCTCTGGGGGCAAAAGCAGATGAGGAACCGTATGAGATCGTGATGGCAATCCCGACTTTGGGAGCCGAACCCTCCGGTCTTCTGGATGTGGAAAATGCAGTAAATGAGATCGTGGAGCCGGAATTGGGAGTAAAGGTAACTCTGTATCCGATTTCTTTTTTTGATCTGACATCTCAGCAGAACCTCATGATCACTTCCGGTGACAAGCTGGATCTGGCAAGTACGATATTCAGTAGCCTTGGAAGCTGGGTAGATAAAGGAGCTTTCATGGAATTGGATGAGCTTTACGTTCAGTATGGAGCGGATATTGAGAAAGCGGAAGGAAGAGCTATGGCTGGTGGTTATTATAATGGCAAGCTTTATGCCATTCCTTCTGAAGAAAAACAGGCTCGTTCCTATGGCTTTTACGCAAGAAAAGATATGGTAGATGAGTTGGGTATCAATTTTGATGAGGATAAAACTTATACTCTGGATGATCTTGAAAAGCTTTTCGCTGCTTATAAAGAGAAATATGGAGATGGTTATTATTGTGTAGCCGGAACAGCTTCCAATTCAGACTTTTATGGCTATGTTCATGAAGTAGATAATCTTGGTTCCTCTAATTCTACCGGAATCCTGGCAGGAGGCGGTCTGGATGATGATCTGACCGTGCAGAATATGTACGCTCTGGATTCTTATAAAGAATATGCGGATACGATGTATGCCTGGGCTCAGGCCGGTTATTATTCACCGGATGCAGCGACCAATACGGATGCAAACACCGTTCAGATCCAGTCGGGCTATTATCTGGGAACTTTTAACAGCACAGAAACAGATATGACAGCAAACCTTTCCAGAGACTGTGGCTATGAGATGGCAAAGATTGAACTGGTACCAGCTTACGCAGAGACCAGTATGTACCAGAGTACGATGTGGTCCATTCCTTCCACTTGTGAGAATCCGGAGAAGACCTTCCAGTTCCTCAATTACCTCTATGCAGACAACGGTCTTGCCAATATGCTGACCAATGGACTGGAGGGCGTCAGCTATGTGGTTGAAGAGCAGGGCGAGAGACCGGGTCAGGCAGTGATCCGTTACGCAGATGGTGTGGATGCAGCCAACAGTCCGTATACGATGCCGCTTCATGTATATGGAGACAAATTAAATGTAGCTGTTTATTCTCCGATGACCCTGGATTACTACACCATGGCTGAGGAGTTTAATGAAAATCTTCCGGAAGAGAGGATTTCTAAGACTCTGGGCTTCGTATTCAACAGTGAGTCTGTTGCTACAGAAGTGACAGCCATTGATGCAGTGGTTGCCCAGTACAGCGGTATCATCGCAGCAGGTGCGCAGGATCCGGCAGATGTCCTTCCAAAATTCCTGGAGAATCTGAATGCGGCAGGTATTGATAAAGTCATCGCTGAGAAACAGAGCCAGCTGGATGCATGGCTGGCAGAGCAGGCAGGGTGATAAAGAGTACGAATCGAGAATAAGCACTTAACGCTCCAGCATGTCAGCAGACTTGCATGAGATAAAGAATGAATGAAACAGAAAGGATGTGGGTTGGACGGTTCTTCACTCACATCCTTTTTCTAATCGCTTCTGTGCATTCAAGTTTGCAGACAAGCTACCATTTTTTATACAGGAGGACTTTATTATGGCAGCAGGCACACGCACGGTAGGAAAGAAAAAGATTAAAATCCGCTGGAAACGGGTATTGCCCATGTATCTTCTGGCCCTTCCGGGTATCATCTACATGATCTGCAACAATTACATTCCCATGTTCGGCATCACCATTGCCTTCAAGAAACTGAATGTCAGCAAAGGCTTTTGGGGAAGTGACTGGTGCGGACTGGACAATTTTAAATTTCTTTTTAAATCCAGTACCACATGGACGATCATCCGGAATACGATCCTTTACAATGTGACCTTTATCATTCTGGGAACGGTGATCTCCATTGCGGCGGCTATCCTTCTAAATGAGGTAAAAAATTATGCGGCCACCCGTTTTTATCAGAGTGTGATCCTGCTTCCCTATCTGATGAGCTGGGTTGTGGTGAGCTATCTGGTATACACGCTTCTGGCAGCAGATACCGGCCTGATCAATTCCGTGCTGAAAACACTTGGCATGAAACCAATCAACTGGTATCAGGAACAGAAATACTGGCCTTTTATCCTGACTTTTTGCAACATCTGGAAGGGAACCGGTTATTCCATGATCATCTATCTTTCCAGCATTGTGGGGATCAGCCAGGATTATTATGAAGCAGCCCGTATCGACGGTGCGACAAAGTGGAAACAGATCACAGATATCACGCTTCCTCTTTTAAAACCGACGGTCATCACCATGCTGATCCTGTCTGTAGGTCGTATTTTTGCTTCTGATTTCGGTCTTTTTTACCAGATCCCGAAAAATTCCGGCGCTCTCTATAACGTGACTCAGACCATCGATGTTTATGTATACAATGCGTTGATGAAAAATGCCGATTATGGCATGTCTTCCGCAGCCAGTGTCTTCCAGTCCATCGTTGGCTTCCTGTTTGTCGTTGTGGCCAATGCACTGGTACGGAAATACAGTGAAGAAAATGCTTTGTTCTAAGGAGGGAAAGAAGAATGAAAGAATCATCCAAATGGAATCTGCTGGCAAATGCAGTCATGATCCTTTTTGCTGCTTTGGCTTTGCTCCCCTTTATTCTGTTGATCATTGCTTCTTTTACGGATAATCAGTGGGCGACGGTCAACGGTTTCAGCTTCTGGCCGGCAAAATGGAGTCTGGAGGCATACAATTACATTGCTTCTTCGTGGAAATCCATCGGGCATGCGTATCTGATGACAGTTGTAGTGACTGTTCTTGGTACCCTTTTAAGCCTTTGTGTCACAACGGGTTTTGCCTATGCTCTTTCAGATACGACTCTGCCGGGGCATCGGCTCCTGAATTTTATGTGTGTTTTCACCATGTTGTTTTCCGGTGGTATCGTAGCAAGCTATTATACCTGGAGTCAGATCTTCCATATCCGGAATACCATGTGGGCGCTGATCTTTCCGGGACTGATGATGAATGCCTTCAATGTTATCTTGGTGAAAAACTATTTCAGGTTCAGTATTCCCGCCTCGCTGATTGAGGCTGCCCGGATTGATGGAGCCGGGGAGATCAAGATTTTTTTCCAGATCGTACTTCCGCTTTCCACACCGATCCTGGCCACCATTGGCCTTATGACAGGTCTTCTTTACTGGAATGACTGGAACAATGGTCTTTATTACCTGAGCCAGAGAGGTGGAAGTGATTATTATACGATTCAGATCCTGTTGAATCAGATCAATGAGAATGTGCAGTACCTGGCAAAAAATGCTTCTCAGATGGGAATTACCGGTATCGGAACTTTGCCGACGACCACTGTCCGTATGGCGATCGCAGTGGTTGGTATTCTTCCTGTGCTGGTGATCTATCCATTTCTTCAGAAATATTTCGTAAAAGGTATTACCATGGGAGCTGTAAAGGAGTAAACTGTAGAAAAAGGGAGGATATCCATTATGGATCAGAAGATCAGAAAACTGCTGGCGGGAGAGGGCGGAAATTATATTTTCCCCTTTTTCTGGCAGCATGGAGAAACAGAAGAAGTCCTTCGGGAATATATGAAAGTCATTGCAGAGAGCAACATCGGGGCTGTCTGTGTGGAGAGCCGGCCACATCCGGATTTTGTCGGGGAAAAATGGTGGCAGGATATGGATGTGATCCTAGATGAAGCCAGAAAACGGAACATGAAGGTCTGGATTCTGGACGACAGTCATTTTCCCACAGGCTATGCCAACGGCGCACTGAAAAATGCAGATGGGAAACTGAGACGGCAGAGTCTGACTGTCCGGAGTCTGGATTGTCCGAAAAGCGATACAGACATGGAGGTTTCTTTGGATAACTATCAGAAAGCCGCTCCCTGGGAACCGAATCAGATGGAACAGCACATGCTTCAGGGACAGGAATGGAAGCTTTTTGATGATGATCAGCTGATCGGTGTGACTGCGGTCCGGGAAGGCGGAAAAACGGAAGCGGATATTCTGGATCTTTCCGGACAGATTCCTTCCGGGAAGATCGTATTTCCGGTTCCGGAAGGAAAATGGCAGCTTAAATTCTGTATCCTTACGAGAAATCGTGGCCCTCACAGGGATTACATCAATATGATGGATGAGGAGAGCTGCCGCGTTCTTATCGATACGGTCTATGAACCGCATTATCAGCATTACGCAGCAGATTTTGGAACAACGATCGCCGGCTTTTTCTCTGACGAACCGGAGATTGGAAATGGTCATCTCTATGAGATGGGAAAAAAGATCTATGAGATCGAGGATCAGCCCTGGAGCCGGGAAGTGGAGACTGAATTGAAAAAATGCTGGGGAGAAAATTATCACAAATTCCTGCCGCTGATCTGGGAGCAGCCTGTTGACGGGAAGCTTTTGGCGAGAGTCCGCTATGACTATATGGACACCGTGACGAAGGCCGTGCGGAAAGATTTCTCCTTTCAGCTCGGAAACTGGTGCCGTGAGCATGGCGTGGAGTACATCGGCCACCTCATCGAGGACAACAACCAGCACAGCCGTACCGGCAGCAGCCTGGGGCACTATTTCCGCGGACTGGCGGGGGAGGATATGTCAGGCATTGATGATATCGGCGGTCAGGTACTGCCTCAGGGAGAAGAAGCAGAAGGCAATCCATTCCAGCCCAGAGACGGCCATTTTTACCATTATGTTCTGGGCAAACTGGCTTCCTCCGCGGCTGCCATCGAGCCCCTGAAAAAAGGCCGCTCCATGTGCGAGATCTTCGGAGCCTACGGCTGGTCCGAAGGCGTTCAATTGGAAAAGTTCCTTCTGGACCATTTCCTTGTACGCGGAGTGAACCATTATGTTCCCCATGCTTTTTCTGCTAAGGACTTTCCGGATCCGGACTGTCCGCCGCATTTTTATGCTCACGGAAACAATCCGCAGTACCGCCATTTCGGAAGCCTGATGAAATATGCCAACCGGATGTGTGAACTGATCAGTGGAGGAACGCATATCGCTCCGGCAGCGATCCTTTATCAGGGAGAGTCTGACTGGTGCAGTGACTGTATGATGATGCAGGAGCCGGCACGGCTTCTGGCAGAAGCACAGATCGAATATGACTTTATCCCGTCAGATGTATTTGCAGAGAGAGAGTCTTACCGGACAGAGATCGGCAGCACATTGAAAGTGAATACCCAGGAATATCAGATTCTGATCGTTCCGAAATATAACTACATTCCAAAAGCCGCGGCGGATGGAATTGCGGAATTCCTGAAAAAGGGCGGTCAGGTATTTTTTATAGAAGACTATCCGGAGAACTGCTGCGAGGGAATGGCGCTTCCGGAAGAGATCCACAGAGGAATCTGCTTGGCACTTCCGGAACTGCTCCCGGCACTGGAAAAAACGAAGGTGCGGGAAGTAAGGATCACACCGGCAAACCGAAGACTTCATTACCTTCATTATAAAGAAGAAACCGATCGTTATCTTTTTGTAAATGAAGACCATGCGGATTACACCGGCGAGATTTACATGGAAAAGAAAGGGGATTGCTATGCCTATAATCCCTGGGAGAACCGTCTGGAGAGCCTTTCCGCGAAGGAGACAGAGGACGGAACCCTCTTTTCTGTAACGATCGAGCCGCTGAAGCCGCTGGTTGTTATTTTTGATGAGACCGAAGAGACACTTTCTGAGCCGCTGGTTCTCTCTGGGGAAAAACAGCCTCTTGCTGCAAACTGGAAGCGGAGTCTTTGCCGGAGCATCGACTATCCGGCCTTCCAGAAAGAAAAAACGGTTACTCTGCCGGATCACCTGGCGGAGGAAGAACCTCTGTTTTCCGGCTTTGTCCGCTATGAAAATACGATCAGCTGTAAAAAAGGTGAGGGTCTTCTTCTGGAGATCAGCAAAGCCGCCGAGGGCGTGGAAGTCTTTGTGAACGGCGTCAGCGCCGGGATCCAGATTGCGGCTCCGTACCGTTATGACCTCAGCAGTTTGGTGAAAGAGGGCGAAAATGAACTTCGCATTGAAGTGGCGACCACGCTGGAGCGGGAAATGTCACAGCATCCCGATCCCATGATGGCGATGATGGGTGTCAAATCAGTGCCAACCAGTGAGTCTGGAATCACAGGAATGGTGTGTATCGAGAAATAACAAGGAGGAAAATCCATGGAAAAACAGCAGCTGGAAGCCTTGCTGAAAGAGATGTCCCTGGAGGAGAAGGTAGGACAGCTTTTTCAGATCATTGGTTATTATTATGTGGAAGAAGGAAAAAAATTTATTACAGGGCCGGACAGCGGCTTGAATCTTTCCGATGAAAACGGGGCTCTGACAGGTTCTGTTCTGGGACTTCAGGGAGCGGAACTTAGTAAAAAGATCCAGAAAGAATATATGGAGCATCAGCCACACCATATCCCTCTGCTTTTTATGATGGATGTGATCCATGGGATGAAGACTATTTTTCCGGCTCCGCTGGCTCAGGCGGCTACCTTTGAGCCGGAGCTTACAAAAGAAGGTTCGGAGATCGCGGCAAAAGAGGCAACGGCTGCAGGCCTTCATGTGGCTTTTTCTCCCATGGCAGATCTGGTACGGGATCCCAGATGGGGGAGAGTGGTGGAATCTTTCGGAGAGGATCCGTATCTCAGTTCCTGTTTTGTGAAAGCCCAGGTGGAAGGCTTCCAGGGTTCTGATATGAAAGCGCCTGGAAAAATCTGTGCCTGCGTCAAGCACTTTGCAGGTTATGGCGGAGCAGAGGCAGGCCGGGATTATAACACGGTAAGCATGGACAGCCATACCTTTCAGGAATTTTATCTGAAAGGGTATCAGGCAGGCATCGATGCCGGAGCTGGTATGGTCATGACGTCCTTTAACACCATTGACGGAATCCCGGCATCCACAAACCATCATCTGATGAGAGATATTCTCCGTGGAGAGCTTGGATTTGATGGTGTTCTGATCTCTGATTTTGCTGCCATTAAAGAAACCATCGCCCACGGCTACAGTGAGAATGGGGAGAAAGCCGCAGAAAATGCCCTTCGTGCCGGTGTGGATATTGATATGATGACGACTACATATCTGGATCATGTGGCAGATTTGATCCAGAAAGGCGTTCTGAAAGAAGAACTCCTGGATGAAAGCGTGATGCGGATCCTGGAACTGAAAAACAGACTGGGACTCTTCGAAAATCCATACAAAGATGCGGATGAAGAAAAAGAGAAGGAACTCTTCCTCTGCCAGGAACACCGGAAGACAGCCAGAAAAGCGGCAGTAAGATCCTTTGTTCTTCTGAAAAACGACGGGATCCTGCCGGTGGATACAGAGAAAAAAATTGCCTTTATCGGACCTTATACAGACCGGAAAGAGATGCTGAGCAGCTGGGCTATCACCGGGGACGCAAAAGACAGTGTGACGATCCGGGAAGCAGCAGAGGAAGTCTTTGCTTCTGATCGTACGGTTTATTTACAGGGATGTCCGGTGCTGACACCGGGCTTCGGAACGGCACAGCTTCGTCTTGAAGTCGAGGAAGAGCCTTCGGAAGAAGAATGCAGACAGATGAAAGAGAAAGCCTTGAAGGCAGCGGCAGAAGCCGATCTGGTGATCATGCCTCTTGGCGAACATTTTAAGGAATCCGGAGAAGCAGCCAGTAAGGCGAATATCGAGATCCCAGAGATTCAGCTGGAACTTCTGGAAGAGGTTGTACGGGTAAATCCCAATGTGGCAGTTGTTCTTTTTAACGGTCGTCCCTTGGATCTTCGAAAGGTCAGCCGTCTGGCGAAAGCCATTCTGGAGGTCTGGCTTCCCGGTACGGAAGGCGGTCATGCCATCATCGATGTGCTGACCGGAAAAATAAATCCATCCGGAAAACTGCCTATGAGCTTTCCGTACTGTGTGGGACAGGTGCCGGTCTACTATAATGCTTATTCGACAGGCCGGAGTGATTTCAAGGGCTGTACGGATCATTTCCGTTCCCGTTATCTCGATATTCCGAATGAGCCTCTCTATCCTTTCGGTTATGGTCTGAGCTACACGGAATTTGAAATCTCCGCTCCGGAACTGACAGAAGATACCCTTTCTGCAGACGGCAGTCTGGAAGCCAGTGTGACAGTGACCAACAAAGGAACCCGCCAGGGAACGGAAACACTGCAGCTCTATATCCAGGATGTCTTTGCCAGTGTGGTACGGCCGGTGAAGGAACTGAAAGGGTTCCGGAAAGTTACGCTGGAACCGGGAGAAAGCAGAAGAGAAACGTTCCGCATCGATGAAACCATGCTCCGCTTTCTGCGGGGTGATGGGACGGTTGGCAGCGAGCCGGGAACATTCCGGGTATGGATCGGAAACAGCAGTGTAGGGAAAGAATTTGAAGAATTCACATTGCTTTGATGATAAAATGAGCATAGCTGTATGCAAGGAGGTTTTATACATGAAAATTTATGTAAACGGCAGCATTGGCCGTGACGGAGACGGTACAAAGGAAAGACCGTTCCGCCGCATCAACGATGCGGCAAAGATTGCAAGACCGGGTGATGAAGTTCTGGTTTCTCCGGGCGTTTACCGGGAGTATGTGGATCCGATCTATGCAGGAACAGAGGAAGCCAGGATCAGTTACCGGAGCACAGAACATCTGGGAGCAGTTATTACTGGTGCGGAAAGAATCCAGTCCTGGACGCCATACAAGGAGAATGTCTGGGTCTGCCGTGTGGCGAACAGTCTTTTTGGAACTTACAATCCGTATACCACGCTGGTATATGGAGACTGGTATTTTGCCAAAGCAGATAAACATACGGGATGTGTGTATCTCAACGATCGGGCGCTCTATGAGACAGCCACTCTGGAAGAATGCATGAAAGGCGAAGTTTACGAGTGCAGCTGGGTTCCGGAGGAATCTATCTATAAATGGTATACCGAACAGGATGCCAAAAAGGATGAAACCGTGATTTATGCCAATTTCCAGGGGAAAAATCCCAATGAGGAAAATGTAGAGATCAACGTGCGCCGGGAGTGCTTTCTGCCGTCAAAAACCGGTGTGGGCTATATCACAGTCAGCGGCTTCGTAGTGACAAAGGCAGCTACCACCTGGGCACCGCCGGCAGCTTATCAGGATGGTATGATCGGCCCGCACTGGAGTAAAGGCTGGATCATTGAGGACTGCGAGATCTCCAACAGCAAATGCGCGGGTGTTTCCCTTGGAAAATATCTGGATCCGGACAATAACCATTATTTCACCTATAAATATGTAAAGAGTCCCACTCAGATGGAACGTGATGCAGTCTGCCGTGGCCAGTATCATGGCTGGCTGAAAGAAAAGGTGGGAAGCCACATCATCCGTCGGAACAACATCCACCACTGTGAGCAGGGCGGTATTATTGGTCGGATGGGCGGCGTGTTCAGCCTCATCGAGGACAACCACATCCATCACATCAACAATATGATGGAGCTTGGCGGAGCGGAGATTGCAGGTATCAAGATGCATGCGGCTATTGATGTGGTCATGCGGAGAAATCACATCCATCATTGTACCATGGGTATTTGGTGTGACTGGGAAGCCCAGGGCACACGCCTTTCACAGAACCTTCTTCATGACAACCAGCGCCCGGCTTTCGCCAAACAGTTGAAGGGCGGCATGATGTCCCAGGATATCTTCGTAGAGGTAGGCCACGGCCCGACTCTCATCGACAACAATATCCTGCTCTCTGATGCGAGCCTTCGTTTTGCCACTCAGGGAGTTGCTATGGTACATAACCTGATCTGCGGCGCCCTCACCTGCGTGGGAGACGGCACCGGGCCCCGTTATACGCCCTACCACATTCCTCACCGCACGGAGGTCATGGGCTTTATGACGATTCTCCACGGGGACGATCGTTTCTATAATAATATTTTTGTCCAGAAATGGCCTGCCGAGGATTTTGTGACAATCCGCGATTCTTCCGAAGGTTTTGACACCGAGAATCGGAAAGCCGGTACCTGGGTCTTTGACGGTTATCCCACTTATGAGGAATGGATCGCTCAGTTTGATTTCTCCAAACCTGCGGATATGGCAAAACTCTATCCCGCTCACGAGGGTCATCTCCCGGTCTGGAGCGAGGGAAACGTCTATTTGAATGGAGCCAAAGCCTGGGAGCATGAGAAAAATGGCCTGACCGTTTCTGAAAAAGTCAAGGTAGATCTCGTGGAAAGAGATGGAAACTATATGTTGGAGACTAATCTCTACGAGGTACTCGGCGGTTTTTCCAGCCGTATGATCAATACGGAAGTTCTGGGAAAAGCCTTTGAGCCGGAAGAACCTTTTGAAAATCCTGACGGAACGCCGATTCAGTTTGACATGGATTATTTCGGTGGTCATCGTGGAGCTGGTGTCCTGCCCGGTCCCTTCGCGGCAAAAGAAGACGCAGAGAAAAAATTATATTGAATTTACGGGCTGCCTGGCTGCTTTGGGCAGCCCTTTTTATATTTCCCGGTGACAGAAATCCGGGAATGGGATATAATGAATGTATTATTTTGTTGAATGGCCATAGAATTGCGTGAGTTGCTTTGCAGCAGAGTAATTCGTAGGCACCAGGAAGAGAAAGGAACGACGCTATGTTTGCACTGCCCCCGGCTTTTGAAGAAAAAATGAAAAAAATTCTGAAAGAAGAGTATCCGGCTTTTCGTGAAGGCTATGAACTTCCGCGAAAGTTCGGTCTTCGTATCAATCGGGATAAGATCACGCCGGAGGAGTTTGAAAAACTGGCACCGTTTGAATTGACACCGATCCCCTGGGTAGATAATGGTTTTTATTATGGAGAAAATGACCGTCCGTCCCGCCATCCCTTCTATTATAGTGGATTATATTATCTCCAGGAGCCCAGTGCCATGACACCGGCAAACATCCTTCCGGTGAATCCCGGCGATAAGGTTCTGGATCTCTGCGCAGCCCCCGGCGGCAAGGCTACGGAGCTCGGTGCGAAACTTCACGGCAAAGGCCTTCTGGCGGCAAACGACATCAGCGGCCCCCGGGCCCGGGCTCTCCTGAAAAATGTGGAGGTCTTCGGCATCCCCAACTCCCTGATTCTCAACGAAGTCCCGGCCAAACTAGCGGAAAACTTCCCGGAATTTTTTGATAAGATCCTGGTGGATGCACCCTGTTCCGGAGAAGGCATGTTCCGAAAAGATCCGGACACAGCCAAAGCCTGGAAACCGGAAAAACCGTTGGAATGTGCCCGGATGCAGAAAGAAATCATTCTCCGGGCTGCCGATATGCTCCGTCCCGGTGGCATGCTTCTCTATTCGACCTGTACGTTCTCCCCGGAAGAAAATGAGCAGATGATTTCCTTTCTTATGAAAGAGCGCCCGGAATTTGAAATTCTCCCGATTCCTAACCGCTATGAGGGCTTTGCCCCCGGCCGTCCGGAACTTATTGAAAAAGAATGGCTCCCGGCAGAACTCTGGGATGAGGACGTTTTTGACAGTCTGACGGAAGAGCAGAAGGCTTCTCTCACAAACTGCGCCCGGATCTGGCCGCACCGCATGGGAGGAGAGGGTCACTTCCTTGCTCTCCTTGGGAAAAAAGGCGATACTTTAGAACTTGCCTTGGAAGAACCGGTCGTGAAAAAGGGAAAGAAGAAACGGAAAGAAAAACAGAGCGATTCTGCGAAAAAGTTCTCTAAAGAGCTGACACCCTTCTTCGATTTCGCAAAAGATCTCGACGTGGACTGGGATTTCACTCGTATTGAAGTGCGAAAAGGCCAGGTCTACTATGTGCCCGCTGAGTCCGCTGCTGTCCGCGGGCTGGTATTCCTTCGGAACGGTCTCTATCTCGGAGAGATCCGCAAAGACCGCTTTGAGCCCTCTCAGGCTCTGGCTGTCTCCCTTAAAAAAGCGCAGTACTGGAATGCGATCGATCTTCCCGCCGACGATGAGCGAATCCTTCATTATCTGAAAGGAGAGACCATCGAGATCGAGCCGGAGGAAGCGAAGAGCCCCAAAGGCTGGCAGCTCCTCTGCGTCTCCGGTTATCCCTTAGGCTGGGGCAAGCTGGTAAACGGCCTTTTGAAGAACAAGTTCCTGGCCAGCTGGCGGCTGTCCTGAACCTGCTAAAAATATTAGAGTTGTGCGAATAATTCTGATATTGTATAAACAGTTTAAAAAATATGAAAAATTTCAAAAAAAGGTGTTGACATTCCGCGGAAGGGGTGATATGATAGTCAACGTCGCAGGGAGCTGCGGCGGA
>NZ_JAJEPR010000017.1:0-65028 GCF_020686945.1 Fusicatenibacter faecihominis
TTGAGCAGATATGCTCAGATGTGCAATTCATCTCACCACCTGAAGAGGTGGGAGAATTCTTGCTACATTTGTTAAATAATGCAGTCCCTTTACAGCGGTGATAAAATATAGTGTAGGAGATGATAATATGCTACACAATGAAGCTAAGTCGGAATAATAAACTTTCCATTGAATGCAAAGGCACGGCGCATTTCCATCCAGGACTTGCCTTTCTTTTCTTCAAAAACTCTACGGAACTCCTCCGTTTTTCCCTGCTGGTCAATATAACGCTCCATCATGGCAACTTTCAGATTTTCTCCGTAAAATCCCAGATGGTTATAGAACATCTTCGCAAAAACACGAAGTACAGCTGTCTTATCTTTATTGCTGAATCCCTCAATATCAATATTAAACAGAATTGTCTCTGTTGTTCCCTTTGTAGCACGGTCAATCAGCATAAAAGTTGCCGGATCGTCCTCAAACTTTTTACGGAAACGTTCTACACTCCGAATACCTTTTACCTCTTTATTTTCCCGAAGGTAGGAAAGCATTTTCCGAAAGTGAGATTTACCACTTCCAAAGAAACCGGAAATCCAAACACCCATATCGGCTGGTCAAAAGCATCACCGTAATAATTGAAGAACGTAATGAAGTGTTTCTTCAATTCTCTGGTAATGACATATTCATTTAACTCCTGCTCGATTACATCATCAGCAGCCTGATCTACTTTAATTACACCATTGATTTTGCGGTTGATGTCATCTCATTCTTTTGGCCGGAGTATATACCGGATTATATCGTGTTGATGACAGCGTAAAAGAGCTTGGAAGAACACTGCTTATCGTATTTGCCTTGTATGCTCCGGTCAAGGTAGAAAATATGATACTTGACGGAAGCATTATAAGAAGTGGCGGTAACACCAAAATCATTATGATTATTGATATTGTTGGCACATGGTGTATTGGACTTCCCCTGTGTCTGCTTGCAGCATATGTATTCAAGTGGGGAATTGTTGGTGTGTATACATTGCTTACCACGGAGGAATTATTCAGGCTTGCTGTATCGTTAATTATCTTTAGAAGGCGTAAATGGATAATTAGTTTATGCTGATTTACTTCTTGCGGGATTTTTACTGCATTTTTAATTTCTAGGCTGAATGGCATTCTTTGCTGTTCAGCCCCTTGTCTATTTAGCAGCATGGATTCAATTGCATGTCAGGGACGCCCGGTACACTCTGAGCAACATGATTCCCATATTGACAAACACAAATAACAGGATCAAATTCACAGGTAGATACCCTCTGATTACACCTCCAAGCACTGCTATCCCTGAAAGGCTTCCAATCAAAAACATTTGTGAAATTTCGTTCCACATTTTTTTGTATTGTCACTTTCCTTTGTAATGTTTTAGGCAAACTCATTATACATCAGAAAGCCCTGTACGATATTTTTTATGAAAAAGTTGTAAAGTGGTGTTTTCTCTGATCAACGCATTTATTTCATCATAAATGTTATCAATATTATCTGCTATTAGTATCTCTATTTTCATTATCGATTCCCTTCTATAACTTGAAATGCCAAATTGACATTTCAAAACAATCCCAACCGCTTACTGTTATATTACCCTATTTTTCTCATTATGCCTACTGCTATTTCATGTTCACATATAATAATGAGGTCGCAATCCACGACCTCATCACCTTCATTTAAACATAAATCCATTCCTTGAGTATAATCTCTTCCGCAATCGCTCTGTGCTGGTTGGCTGCTCTTACCCATACCATCTGATCTACTTCTTTGTCTGGCAATGGTTCTTTTTCTTCTAACCGCTTTAGAATTACCTCTTCCCGTTCTTTGGCTGCCTTGTCTACTTCCAGAAGATGCTCTCTAATGGTGTCCTGCAGGAGCATGACCTGATACAGAGAATTTTTATGGTTCTTCAGATTTTGTGAACTCTACAAGAGATGCATATTTTACTTCACACACTCCATAATGATTGCTTCACATCTGTCATATCCGAGTTCAGAACTGTTCAGGCACAGTGTGTAATTGCTGGCTTTTCCCCATTTCTGCTCGGTATAAAAGTTATAATTTGCCAGACGTCTTTTATCCGTATCTGCCATCATTTTTACAGCTTCCTGCCCGCTGACATTATATAGGCAGCTGATCCGCTGCATTTTTTCCGGCATATTGCCGTGAATAAAGACATTCAGTACGTCGTCCCGGTCTTTCAGGATAAAATCTGCATTTCTTCCGATGATCACGCACGGTTCTTTCTCTACCAGTTCCAAAATCACCTTTCTCTGTGCCTCATATACGATATCTTCCACCGATTTTCCCGTAATGTCACGCCCGGCAAGCGCATAGGCAAACAGGCCTTTTTTCGGAGATAACTCCGCGTTTTCCTGAATGTATTCCGGTGACAGCCCGGACTTTTCTGCAATCTCAGTGATGACATTTTTGTCATAATAAGCCATTCCGAGCTTCTTTGCTACCTCTTCACCGATAAAGCGTCCGCCGCTTCCAAATTCCCTACTGATTGTGATGATTTTTTTTGCCATCTCTGACGCCCCCTTATTCCAAAACATTGACCTTATTTTTTCTGGTTTTCTTTAAAAATACATAGCCCACCAGACACGCAAGTACCTCTGTAATCGGGAAGGCCCACCAGATCAGGGAAACTCCCATCTGGCCATTTCTCACAAATATAGAAAAGATTCCTGCCAGCGGTAAGATGAGCACCATCTGTCTCAAAAGAGAAATAACCAGTGATTCCACACCCCCGTCCAGCGCCTGATAAATTCCCTGATAAGCCACATTGACTCCGGCAAACAAAAAGCTTAACGAAATCACTCTCATCGCACTGATAAAATATTCTCTTGACTGTCCGGCATTAAACAGCGTTGCAAACGCTCCCGGGAAAATCTCCGTGATTGCAATGCCCAAAATCATCAGAGCGATCGTATAAATCAGCCCATATTTGATTCCATCCTGAATTCTCTTTCTGCTTCTCATTCCGTAGGCGAAAGCAATGACCGGTGTAATCGCATCTCGAAGACCGAAGGCCAGGAAGAGAACAAACTGCTGTACCTTATAGAAAAGACCATAAGCTGTCTGAGCTGACGGATTAAACTTCAGGATCAGGTTCATCACATAGACCATAAAGGACATCAAAGCCTGTGCGATAATGGCCGGAAGTCCGATTGCATAGATTTCTTTTATAATGCCTGTATCCGGCTTCATGTATTTCGCATCATGTTCAAATTCCCTGTTCATTTTGATATGGAAAAGGAACAGCAGCACTGCGGAGGCCACCTGACCAATTACCGTTGCATAGGCGGCGCCTTTTACGCCCATTTCCGGGCACGGCCCCAACCCGTAGATCATAATCGGATCAAGAATAATATTTACAACTGCTCCGACCACCTGGCCGATCGTGGAGTAGAGGGAACGGCCCGTTGCCTGCAATAACTTTTCAAACAGGGAAAAGAAAATAATTCCAAAAGAGAGCA
Organism: Fusicatenibacter faecihominis; assembly: GCF_020686945.1. NCBI lineage: Bacteria > Bacillati > Bacillota > Clostridia > Lachnospirales > Lachnospiraceae > Fusicatenibacter > Fusicatenibacter faecihominis. The sequence continues at coordinate 3,491 of NZ_JAJEPR010000017.1, forward strand.
CGCAGCATATCCTCAGATAGCTGGTTCCCATCTCCAGCACTTCTGCATCCCCTGTCTGAGATGCAATATATGCTTTCACTCCGAAAATGCCAAACAGCAGACATACCACATAAATAATCACGCCAAGAAACAGACTGTTTCCTGCTACTTTTGCCGCCTTTTTCCTTTTTCCCTGTCCAAGTGTCCTTGCAAGAAGTGCATTGGTACCTACGCCGGTTCCGATTCCCACTGCGACCATCAGCATCTGCACCGGAAATACCAGAGTCAGGGCATTCAGCGCCGCTTCACTGCCCACTTTCATATTTCCTACGAACGCGCTGTCCACAATGTTGTAGACCGCCTGCAAGGCCATGGATAAGATCATCGGGATTCCCATCTGAATCATCAGCTTATTCACCGGCATGTCTTTCATCTTGTTACTTTCTGCCATTTTGTTTTCATTCCTCCCTTTTATTTTTGCATAAAAAAAGTGCAGCCCTATCGCATAAGTAAGTTGGACTTACGCTGATAAGCTACACACTTTTTCATGGCAATTATTATATTTCCTGATTTTCAAAAAGTCAAACAAATTTTTTCTTGCATTTTCTCTTCTTTTTCGTTTATAACATGCCCGAAGAAAATAATAATCATAACAAAAGCCGTTTTGTAAAAGCGTGAAATCTTAAGGATTTACTTGTCCTTACAGATTTCACGCTTATTTTTTTGCAACGCCATAAGGAGGTCTTATGAATTCCAGAAACTCACTTAATCCCGTTTTTCCTTTGTTTCATACACTTTAAAACCGGTTATCTGAAGCACCAGACATATTTCTCTTTTTACTAATCGGCACTTTTATTCCGTAAAAGTATAACGTACAAAAGAGCCTTTATTATCTCCTGTTACAATTACAACATCTCCACTTTCATTATGTGCGGATTCCAGGACCGGAAATCTTCCATTTTCTTTTACATAAGCTTCCGGACTCTCTGCTTCTGCTTCAATCAAAGTTTTCTTGCTGTATTTTTCTCCTCCACACGGATTTATTTCCTCAACAAAGATTTCATACTCATGCATACACGGTTCCTCCTGAGATTCATTTTCCAAAACGAGCTACATTAACTCTGATCGGAACTCTCTTTTCTGTTCCTCGCTTTATTCTATATGTAATATAACATATAGTTTTATCACTGTCAACCCCCGAGTGCTAATTTTTTGTGAAGCATTGTGATTCAATACAAATTCTTTTTTATAAACCGGATACGTTTTTCCATGATCTGCTTAATAAGCGGAGTTTCCTGCGCAATATCATATCCATGCATAGCCCGTGGAATTTCATGTAAGGTGACAGGAACTCCTGCTTTTTTCAATTTTTCCGCATAGTTCACACCTTATCATGAAGACAGTCCTATTCTGCTGTCTCGATACAGGCACTGGGCTGTCCTATAAGGGAAGGAGCTTCTGCCAGCGACAAATACGGGAGCTTTGATTCATCAAGATCTTTCACATACATTTTCAGATATTTTCTCATATCTTTGCTGTTGCACATAGGCGTATCTGTATATTTCCAGTAGCTCTGAGTAATCATTCTTCTGTCCGTTTGGATTTTTAACTGTTTTTCATTTTCGAGAATCCATTAATTTTAAATACAAACCCGCCGCCATGGATAAAATAAAGGCATGGCAGATTTTCCGAACAATTCCGGGGTTCATAAATAAGAATTCGGATTTTTTTGCCATCCAACGCGGTATCCATTTGGTGGTTACATGGACAGATTTGTCATCCTTTTTCTGGGAATACAGAACACCCATCAGCTTTTACAGAATCCGGACAACTCCCTGTAGAATTTTTACTGTACAATCTTATCTTATACCAAAAAAATATCCCTGCCTTCCAGCTTTTCACAACTGAAAGACAAGGATATTCATCAATGAACATTTCTTCAATGGCCACTGCAACCGTTTTTATTCTCGCCACAGTGATGCTCTCCGCAGGAATGCTCGTGTGCATGATGGCTGCAGCGTACTTCCGGATTATAATTCAGGTTTCCGCTTACGAAACGGAGTACCGCTTCATCTGCATCCCCGCTTACGCCGCCGAACAGCTGAATTCCGGCAGCTGCAAGTGCTGCCTGGGCTCCGCCGCCGATACCGCCGCAAATCAGTACTTCAACGCCTGCATTCGTCAGGAAGGAAGCCAGTGCTCCATGACCCTGTCCATTCGTATCGACAACCTGGGTCTGTTTGATCTCGCCATTTTCAACATCATACAATTTGAACTGCTCTGTGTGTCCAAAATGCTGAAAAATCTCTCCGTTTTCATATGTTACACCAATTCTCATCTCTTTTTCTCCTTTTCCCTGGATCTTATTTTCAAAGGCGGATCTGTCTGTTCTTTCACACTTCTGATTACAGCAAAATGGATCTCTGCCATCACAAAAGCAGTAATTCCCCCCGGAGATACTCAGTACCTTTCCGTGAACCAGGCTGTCCGCAAGCTTGTAACGTGCGGATTCATATATTTCCGTAACGGTCGTTCTGGAAATCCCCATCTGCTGGGCGCACTGTCCATGCGTATATTTCTTCAGATCAACCAGACGGATTACCTCATATTCATCTACGGTCATCGTTATTTTTTCGCCTGTCGGTATCCCTTCCGGCCTGAAGCTATCATAAGCAGGTTCTATACAGATTCTTCTGCATCTTGTCGGTCGTGCCATCTTGTCTCACATCCATTTCCGTCATATGTCGATAACAATTATAGCACCAGTTGTATTCACATGCAAGATGCATTTCGTGATCTGACGCTTTCCATCCGTGAATTTTAGGAGTACAATACTGATAAATAATTACTGAGGAGGATACCAATGAAGATTGCTGAGATTCTGAAAAAAATGATTACCTTTTCCAATGGAAACATCCACGACATCGACCACCTGATCAAGGTCTGGACCTATGCCAAAACCATCGGCGAGCTGGAAGGGCTCGATCCAGAGACACAGTTTGTTCTGGAGGTTGCCGCCATCACCCATGACATCGCCTGCCCTCTCTGTCGTGAAAAATATGGAAATGCCAATGGAAAATATCAGGAAATCGAAGGCGCACCCCTGGTAACAGAGTTTCTTTCCGATACGGGAATGACCACCGAACAGATCAGCCGCGTGGCTTATCTGGTGGGCCACCATCACACCCTTACTGATATTAAAGGAATGGATTATCAGATTCTGATCGAAGCCGACTACATCGTAAACGCTTCTGAGAATGGATACAGCAAAGAAAATGTAGAAAATTTTGTAGAAAAGATCGTGAAGACACAGAGTGGCAGGGAGCTCACTCGCGCTGTCATGTCCTGTTGAAACCAAGGGGACGGAGTTTTTGGCACAAACTCCGTCCCCCTTGGCTCATTCAATATCCGGAAGCTCTGTGTTTCCAATTCCGCGCTCTGTATTGTAAGTACAGTTTTCAAAATTCACGCTGTACCCATTCGTACAGGAGCAGTCTCCCAAGATTCCGCCCATGCTTGCCTTCCAGTATGTTTCTGCTGCTTTCTGTAAGTCTTCTTCGGTTACACCGTCTCCTTTCTGCGGTTCCTCATAGCTGAGAGCTCCGGTGTTCACACAGTTGCTGATCCTGACAAGCGCGTCTTTTTTGTTGATTTCCTGCCCATCCGGCTTATCCGCATCAACGGACAGCATGACTGCTTCACCGATTCTGCCGACGATTCCGCCGCCCATAACAGACAGGGTAAAGAGGCTTGCGTCTTCTTTTTCGCCATCGTCATTTTCTGTCTTAAGCTCATTTTCCTGCATGACCCATGACTTCGTGAAGGAAATCGTTCCACTGTTCTCGCAGCTGTCGATGGTTGTCTGCGTCTGCATAAAACCATCCACTGCAAGAATACCGCCGATATAACCATTCGTAGTCGTGGAAGAGAGATTTCCGCTGTTCTTACAATTCTGAATGTTAAAAGAAGAACCCGCTTCATCTGTTTTATAATAAGCGGTAAAGCCTGCGATTCCTCCCACATTTCCTTCGGAACTGATATCTGCCGTATTCTCACAGTCTTCGATATTCAGCTGCCAGTCATCTCCCATATTTGCCGTGTAGCAGAGAATACCTGCGGCATTCTGCCCGGATGAGGTGATCGTTCCATGATTGACATTGCCTGAAAGAAGCATATTTCCTTTCTGCATCACCAATTCATAGACGATTCCGGCGCCCTCTCCTTCTGTAAAATCGGTTTCATTTGTACAGCCGGCAATCGTGAGCGTGTTATCCGCCTTAACTCCTATATCTGCTGCAATTCCGGCATAATAATGATTTGCCGAAAATACCTTTCCTGTATTCTTGCAATTCTCAATCGTTACTGCATATCTAGGATCTGACAGATCTACAGTACCCACGATTCCGCCTGTATTGGCACTGTCAGACATAACCGTTCCGGTATTTTCACAGCCACTGAGCACACCGTCTTCTCCCAGAACAGCCACAACAAAGCTTCCTGCAATTCCTCCTATGGACAAAGCCGCAGTTCCCAGTTCTTCTCTGTCTTCCGCTGCCGCTTTTGCTTCCACAGTTCCTTCATTTGTACAACCTGTGATTCTGGCCGAGTTTGAGCCTGCAATTCCCCCTGCTGCCAACGCAGACTGATAGCCGTTTTCAATCTCTATCGTTCCCTTGTTTACACAGTTTATAATTCCTTCGAAATCATCCGCGCTCTCATCACCGGTGCCAACTACCGCAGATGAAAAATCTCCCGCAATTCCTCCGACATAAGCCTGGCCGCTCTGACTATTTTGCAGATTCTTCGCTGCACTCACGCTTCCGCTAAACTCACAGCCACTGATCGTACCTGATGCACTTCCTGCAATTCCACCATAATAGCCGTCATACCCAATCAGCGTTCCATCCACGGTACAGTCAAGGATCTGCGTTTTCGATGCCATGCCCGCAATTCCACCCACTCTGGAACTGTCCCCAGATACTTCAATATATACATTCGTCAGATTCAGATTTTTAATCGTCCCCTGGTACACATCTGCGAACAGTCCGCAGTAATCAACGGAAGCGTCCGTATTATTTTCCTCGATATCTCTGTTCAGATACAGGCCGCTGATCGTATGGCCGTTTCCATCAAAGACACCGGTAAACGCCGCCTTTGTTCCGATCGTTTTCCAGTCATAGGACGGTCTCTGTTCTCCCCAGTTTTCATAATTGGAAACATCATTCAGGCTGATATCGGCTGTCAGAATGTAATATTTTCCCCGGTAATCACTAAGGGCATCCTCTGCCAGAAGCTCTGCGAGATACTGCAGTTCCTCCGCCGAGCTGATCTCATAAGGAGAACTTTCACTTCCGTCTCCGCCCGCAAATGCAAAGGCGGCCTCCCGATATACCGCTTCCCCAATATCCCGATGCTGATGTTCGTATTTCTCCAGAATGCTTTCTTCCTGCACCGTATCATCTGCTTTGACAAAAGGCCCCGTCAGCGTAGTCAGAACGCTGAAGCAGAGCACTGCTGCTATCCATTTCTTTTTCATCTTCTTCTCCTTGTATAACAGATTTTTCATATGCACTTATTGTACCAAGCCGCTAGCGCGGCGGCTAGCCCTAAATACAATAAAATCACTACTTTTTCATCAGCTCCGCGGTTTTCACTGCGATCTCTCTTCCACCGGGAACCATCCACGGAACAACGCCAACGCCATCCGGAAATACTACCGGGCACTCAGTCGCGGATTCCCACAATTCTCTCGTAAATACTTTATCATCCAGCGGCAGCACAAGGGTCAGCGCGATGACAATAAATTCATCTCCGCCGAAGCGGTCCACGAAATAGCGGAGCGGAACGACCTTCCGAAGAAGTTTTGCGAAGTTAAGGATCATAATGTCTCCCATCTCATGGCCCAGGGTGTCGTTTACCTTTTTCAGATCATTCAGGAATTCCTCTTCTTTTATTTTCGTTCTTTCTTCTCCAGATACAGGAAAAATCCCACATTCAGAATAATACCCACAATCGTTGAGATCGGGGCAGCGAGACCGATCTTGGTCAGGCTGGCGTTGGGCTGGATACTCATGAAGTAGGCCAGCGGCAGGCGGACCAGAAGAGTCTGGATCAGGCCCTGGGTCATAACCCAGACGGTCTTGTTGTTTCCGTTGAAATAACCTATCATACTGAAAAGAACCGCCGTCACAAGGGTCTCCAGAGCGAAACCCTTCAGATAATCATAGCCATTCTGGATAACGGCTGTCTCCGTGGAGAAAAAGCCTGTCAGCATATCGCCCTTCAGCATGATGAGTGCGAAGACCAGGCAGCCGACGGAGAGACCCACGCCGATACCGGTAAACATGGACTGTTTCGCACGTTTTGTCTTTCCTGCTCCCACGTTCTGGGAAACGAAGGAAGCCATGGACTGCATCAGAGCGCTGGGCACCAGCATGGCGAAGTTTACGATCTTGCAGGCAACGCCGTAACCGGAGGAGGCCTCCAGTCCCAGACGGTTGACGAAAGCACAGAGCGCCAGGAAAGAAACCTGGGTCAGAAATTCCTGAAGTGCCAGCGGCAGACCGATCTTGAGGAACTTTTTGCACTGGGAATTCAGGCAGAAATCCTGCTTTGTGATCTTAAACGGCAGTTTCTTCTTTATAAGAAGCATGACCGCAAAGACCACGCTGAGAGCCTGGGCCAGAACCGTCGCCACGGCCGCTCCTGCCGCATCCATATGAAGACCAGCCACAAGAATCAGGTCGCCGATGATATTTACGATACAGGCCACCAGCACGAAAAGCAGCGGTGACTGGCTGTCCCCTAAACCACGGAAAATGGCGGACAACAGGTTATAAGCCACAATGAAAAAGATACCGCTTCCGCAGATCCTCACATAGGCGGCAGTAAGATCCAACGCTTCCTCGGGGGCCTGCATCAGTACGGAGATGGGTCGCGCCAGGCTGACCATCACCCCAAAAAGAATCACAGAGATGATCGTGAACACAACGGCGGATCCGCCGATAACGGCTCCAATCCTCTCCGGCTTCTTCTCTCCGAGATAGCGGGCAATCAGAACCGTGATACCCATGGCAAACTGAATCACCACGAAAGTCACCAGGTTGAGCACCTGGCTTCCGGTAGAAACTGCGGAAAGACCTGAGGTGGAACCGAATCTTCCCACCACCAGAAGGTCCACTGCGCCGTAGGCCGCCTGCAGAATCAGCGCACCCAGAATCGGCATCATAAAAGCAACGAGTTTTTTCAAAATACTTCCTTGAGTAAAATCTGCCTTGTCATTTGTCATAACGACTCCTCCTCTCACACATGATCTCATAAAATTTTCCGATCGTCTCAATCATACAGTCTGCTTCTTCCTCGGAAATACCGGAAAGCTCCCGGGAAAGTGTGCCAAAATAGAGCTCGTCATATTCCCTGGAAAGCGCTTTTCCCGCTTCCGTGACAGAGATATAGGTCACACGCCCGTCATCCGGAGACGCGAGTTTCTTCAAATAGCCTTTTTTCTCCATCTCCTTCACCGTTCTGGTGACTCCGGGTCTTGGAAGACTCATGGCAGCACTGATATCAGAGACTTTCACCCGAATGCCCTGTTTTTCCAGTGTCTGGATCTTCTCCAGATACTGGATGTAAGACGGCATGACTCCCTCCGGCAGAGGCGGGAGCAGATCCCGAATCCGTTTTGCCTGATAGCAGGCATCGAGCATCCTCTTGATTTTCTCACTGGTCATGTCATGTACCCCTCTTGATAGTTACCTTTGTTAATTACCAATGATAATTATATGAAAATCTCCTGATTTGTCAAGCCTTTCTTTTCCCCGTCGCATAACAAAAAAAGAGGCACAGTCCGGAAACTGTGCCTGCATAAAAATTTTACCAGCCGCCATGGTGATGATGGTGGTGATCATGATGACAGCAGCCGCCATGATGATGAGGCGGGCCGAAAAATGGGTCATGATGATAAGGACCATGATGGTGATAATAATAACGTCCGCGGCCTCCGCTGCCAAGTGCCATGAGAACAAAAATAAGAATGATGAATGATAACATATCGTTTTCCCCCTTAATAACGTTTCAAGTTGCTGAGTATCTGTTCTACCTGAGGGATGGCCTGCTCAACCTGGCTCCTCGCCTCGTTGATCTTCGACTGAACCAGCCAGTCGGCAACGACACCGTCCCAGAAGAAATCGGCGAAGGTAAGAAAATCGCCGCAGTTCAAAGATAAATCGGTGTTCACAGTCACGTCCCGGAGCTCTTTCTGGAATTTTTTCAGATCGTATCTGGCCTGCTCCATCAGGCGGGACGCTTCGTCCATCTTGGAATGTTTGATGAGGCTTACAAAAAAACCGCCGCCAAGCAGGTCTGCGATTCCCCAGTTGCCGGCTTTCCGAAGCTCTTCTTTCGCTGCCCTGAGGCTGTACAGTGCGTTTTCACCGGCCTCGATGGCTTCTCTCATTTCTTTTTCTATGTTGTAACCTTCCATTTTCTTTTCCTCTTCTTTCTCTTTCATGATATAATAAATTCGTCTGATGTGACTATTATAAGAAATCCCGCCGTGAAAATACACCGCGGCCTTCGCAGAATAAAACCTCTTATTCCGCAGAAAATACAAAATATTAAGGGGACGACATGGGAAGAAAATCAACCAGAGAAAATAAAACGATTTACCAGAAACTCCGGGAGGAAAACGACCTCACCCGGGAAAAAGCAGCCGAACTTCTGGAATTTATCTCCGAGGACCGCCTGGAGCGCATCGAAAATGAGAAAAGCGAACCCGCGCCGGAGGACGTGATCCGCATGGCGGAGGTCTACAAAGCGCCGGAGCTCTGCAACTACTACTGCTCCCACGAATGTCCCATCGGCCGGAAATACGTTCCACCGATCGAGATGACGGAGCTTCCCGCGATCATTCTGGAGACCGTGGCCTCCTTAAATGCCGTTTACCCTCTGACCAACCGGCTCATCGAGATCTCCCGGGACGGACAGATCTCTGAGGACGAGAGCCCTGATTTCTCCAATATCCAGGAAAATCTCGAGAAAGTCTCGCTGGCCATCGAAGCCCTGCAGCTCTGGGTGGAAAAAGAAGTGCAAAAAGCTGACTCCTAAGAGCCAGCTTTTTTGTCCGAACGTTCTGAATCGTCCGCATGAGAAGCCTTTTACCCCCTGTTTTGTCATTCATTCAGCCGTATTACCCGGCTCCAGGCCATTTTTCCCTGGGCATCAGTGACCTCCGCGCGGATAAAGTTTTCCCAGGGCTGTACATGGCACACGGCTTTTGTAAGACCCTCGCCCCTGTGGCAGCGCTCCGGCGCCCAGACTGCATTGGAAAAGAAGGAAATCCGACTGACAGGCGAACAGATCACTGTCACCTCATTGTTTTCCCGTCTGATATGAATCTCCGGGCCCTGGGTCGCGTAGAATTTTTCCTCTTTGAGTGCTTTTAAAAGCTCTTCATCGGAAGCATTTTCTTCCGCTTCCAGCATGATCCAGGCCTTCGTCTCATCACTGCCGTTATAAAAATGGGCATCATCATCTGCAATCAGCGGATAAAAGAGTCCCTGGCAGGCCGCCGTATCCACAAAATCTCCGGAATAAGGGCGTGAAGACTCTCCGGCGTCCGATACGGAATTATAAATTTCTGTGGCATCCACACCGGAAAGCCGGGCTGCCTGCTGTGCCGTATTCAGTGACCAGGCCGGATGAGCAAGAACCGCAAGGCCTTTGCAGCGATGCACCTCGTCAATGATTTCCTGTGGTCCTGCTGTCTCTGTCAGAGCCGGTTTGCTCTCGCAGCCGATGCCCAGAATATGGAAAACATTGCCGCATCCGTCTCCGCCGCCGATATTGTACTCTGCTCCTGACAAAATACGCAGGCCTGCAATCCTTCCACTATCCAGATGATTCCAGTGATCTGTAATGGCGATCACATCATAACCGGCCTTCTTATAAATCTCTGCGACCTCCTCCGGCGTCTTTGCGCCATCGGAACGTGTCGTGTGTGTATGAAGATTGATTTTTAAACGATTCACACCAAATAAATCTTTTTTCATTTTTCTGCTCCTCTCTATTCTTCTCCGTCGCCATTGGCTTTGATGATCATATTCCGGATGTCCTGCATCCGTTTGTCCAGCTCCGCACTCTGAATGGAGCAGTCGTAAAGCTCTTCCTGAATGAGCTTTTCCTGCTCGGCGGGAATGTTCTTTTTATAACGAAGCTTGTGCTCCAGGCTCGCCCAGAAGTCCATGGCGATCGTCCGAAGCTGGACCTCCACATAGACGAACTTCTTTGTTTTCTGTAGAAAAATCGGCACCTGGACGATGAGGTGGAGGCTTCGGTAACCGCTGGGCTTGGGCTCCTTGATGTAGTCCTTTTTCTCAATGAGGATAATATCATCCTGCCTTAAAAAGCTCTCTGCAATCTCATAGATGTCCTCGGGGAACGAGCAGATCACCCGGACTCCGGCGATATCCCGGATATTTTCCTCGATTGACTCCAGGTTTATGGGGATATTTTTTTTGCGGATCTTTTTCAGGATACTTTCATAGGATTTTACCCGGGTCTTGATCCCCTCAATGGGATTCCGGTCGTATTCCAGGGAATATTCCTGATTCAGCACCCGGAATTTCGTCTCGATCTCCATGATCGCGCACTGGTAATAAGACATCAGAAGATCCATGGGTTTCTTATTTTTCTGAATCATATTCAGAAACTCATCCGACAAAAGGCTTTGACGGACAAACTCATCCCGTCTCTGATCCAAAAGTTCCCGTCCCTGTTTTTTTAAAACTTCCAGATTTCTCATCCTCTCTATTCCTTTCGTAACCTGTATACAGTATTTCCTCCCGGACCCGTTACGATGTCCGCTTCTTCTATAATGAAATTTACTCCTTTTGCCCTGATCTGTCAACGTTCGAGCTTTTTCCTTGTGCTTTTGTCTTTTCAGGGTTATAATCGCTGGGGAGGGTTGCCGCGCTGCGGATAGGAGCGTCGGCAGAAAATTTCCACTGAGAAATCAACAGGAAGGAGAAAGAATGATTACAACACTTCTATGGGATGTGGACGGCACCCTTCTGGACTTCATCGCTGCAGAGAAAGCCGCCATCCGAAAACTTTTTAGGGAATATCATCTGGGCGAATGCACCGATAAAATGCTTGCCCGTTACAGCAAAATTAACCGTTCCTACTGGGTAAAACTGGAAAACGGCGAGATGACCAAACCGGAGATTCTGGTTGGCCGTTTTCATGATTTTTTTGAGTCCGAGGGCCTGGATGCCTCCATCGCTGCAGAATTCAATGAAAAATATCAGGACCGGCTGGGGGATGCGGACTCCATCGTCTACTGCGACGACAGCCTGAATCTCATCAAATCCCTTCAGGGAAAAGTAAAACAGTACGCCGTCTCCAACGGCACCATCTCCGCCCAGACAAAGAAACTGAAACTCTCCGGCATCGGCGAGCTTATGGACGGGATTTTCCTCTCTGAGCAGCTGGGCTATGAAAAACCGAATATCGAATTTTTCAACCAGGTCTTTGATGCCCTTGGCCCCGTGGATAAGTCAGAGGTTCTGATCGTGGGCGATTCCCTGACCAGCGATATCCGCGGCGGAAATAACGCGGAGATTCTCACCTGCTGGTACAATCCCAACCACCTTTCTGCTGGCCCGGAATACCGGATCGACTATGAAATAGAGGATCTGCACGAGATTCTGAAATTACTTTAAACACTTAAAAGGAAAATTTTTTTATGGAAAAGAAATCAAGCAAATTTTCCGGTCAGATCGGCTTCGTGCTGGCTGCTGCCGGCAGTGCCGTAGGTGTCGGAAACCTCTGGCGTTTCCCTTACCTGGCTGCAAAGGACGGCGGCGGGCTTTTTCTGGTGATCTATCTGGTCCTGGTACTGACCTTCGGTTTTACCCTACTGACCTCAGATATCGCCATCGGACGCCGCACCGGTGATGATGCTGATTTTGTTTTTGCAGTCTACGGGGATTTTGTTTTTATATATCTTTTTTTATCTTGCCCTCCGGTAAATTGCTGTCGTCACGAAGCCTGATTGAAAAGCTCACTCAAAGTTTCCGCTTTTTCTTCCAGTACTTTCAGGACATATTTGTCAAAATGGCGTGCGTCCTGGGAGGTGTTGCCGAACTCATAGGTTTCCTGGCCGTAGTCCATGACGTCGAAGCCGAGCGTGGCCTTGCTGGCTCCTTTGACCCGGTAGGCGGCTGCATCTTTGAGCGTGAAGCTCACGTTTCCATCCTCGCAGGAAACCCAGCTGCTGATATCAGTTCCGGAAGCCTCTTCGGCGTCCCCGTTGACTGTCTGTTTTTCCGGGCTGCCTTCGTGATCTCTGCTGCTCCTTCCATGTATTTTCCATACATCTCATCGATATAAAGCGCCAGGGATTCACTGAAGATTTCGGAAGGCACATGCCCGCCGTCCCACTGCCATTCGAGCTTCGCATCGGTTCCGCTGTTCAGCGAGGCAATCTGCAGATTCATGGAAGCAAAAAGCGACATATTTCCCTCGGAAGCTCCACCCGCGCCGTCATAAAAAGGACCGGCGTCGCGATCTTTTTCTCCCGCAACTTTCTCACCAGCTGGAAACCGTCCAGCCCCGGCAGCATCACATCCGACAGGATCACATCAAAATTTTCATTCTGCGCTTTTTCATAACCCGAAAGGCCGTCATGCAGACCGTAACTGCAAAACCCTTTTTCTGAAACCAGTCCGACAGGATATCCGCAAGTCTTATTTCATCTTCCATCACCAGAAGTTTCATGATTCTGCCCCTGTTCCGTTTTTTCTGTACTTTAACACAGGTTTTTAAAAGAGTAAAGCCTACGAAAAAATGTTATTGCCTTTTTCGTCTTAATGTGCTATCGTGATAAAGTGCAATTTTGAGAATTTCCATCGAAAAAGGGAGAAAAAAGAGTTTATGTCAAAAGAAGAAGTGCTGGAAAGGGTCCTGCGTTCCTATATGGCCTACTATGATGTGGAACGGGAGACGCCGGAGGAGCCTTTTGCAGCGGAAGCAGCCTTTCATTCACACAGCAGCACCTATTTTCTCACAAAATCCGCGACCATCGGCGAGGCAGAATCCAACGAATATGTATTTTTTGCCCTTGCAGACCGCCTGGACGAGGAACTTTTCCGGAAATTGGACCATGCCGCCTGGGAAAAAGGCCTGGCGAGGGTGAAACCTCACACCAATCACCGGAATACCGATATCTCCCTCGTCGTTATCGCCTCTTCCGTCACGGAAGGCGCGGAAAATCTGGCCCGCAGGCAGAAACATTACAAGAGTTACCGCCTGAGTCTTCACGGGTTCAGCCATTATCGTCTGATTGTTTTAGATCTTTCCAATGAAAAAACGACCTGTAACCGGCAGGGACATCCCATGAAAAAGATCTTTAGCAAAATATTTACCTTGCAAGAAAAGGAGAGAAAAAAATGACAGCGATCCTAATCATCGTAGCAGCGATCGTACTGCTCCTGATCGGCTATGTCGGCTATGGTTCATGGCTTGCAAAGCAGTGGGGCATCGATCCGAAAAAATCCACTCCGGCTGTCGAAATGGAAGACGGCGTGGACTATGTTGCAGCAAAACCGGCAGTCCTTATGGGACACCACTTTTCATCCATCGCGGGAGCCGGCCCTATCAACGGACCGATCCAGGCCGCAGTTTTCGGCTGGGTACCCGTATTCTTATGGTGCATCATCGGCGGAATCTTCTTTGGCGGCCTGCAGGACTTCGGTTCCCTGTTCGCATCCCTTCGCCACAACGGAAAATCCGTAGGTGAGATCATCCGCGATTCCATGGGAAAAAGAGCCCAGAAGCTCTTCACGATCTTTGCACTGCTGGTACTGATCCTCGTTATCGCATCCTTTGTCAATGTCGTTGCAGGAACCTTCATGAGTGACGGCGGTTTCGGCGTTTCCACCGCTCCTACCGGAAACCAGACCACCGCTATGATCTCCCTTCTGTTCATCGTTCTTGCCATCATTTACGGATATATCACAAACCGTATGAGCGTCGGCACTCTGCCCGCAACCATCGGCGGCATCATCGGTATTGTTGCCATCGTAATCCTTGGCCTGAACTTCGGTTTCGTTATGAGCCGTACCGCCTGGATTGTTACCATCGGAATCTACATCGCTGTGGCTTCCCTGGTTCCCGTATGGATCCTTCTGCAGCCCCGTGATTACCTTTCCAGCTTCCTGCTTTACGGTATGATGCTTCTGGCTCTGGTTGGTATCTTCGTAGCCGCAGCTACCGGCCGTTCCAACTTCAACATCCCCGCTTTCACAGGCTGGAATACTTCCATCGGAACTCTGTTCCCGGCACTTTTTATCACCGTTGCCTGTGGCGCCTGCTCCGGTTTCCACAGCCTCATTGCTACCGGTACTTCTTCTAAGCAGCTGGACAATGAGAAACATGCAAAGCCCATCGCTTACGGTTCCATGCTGATCGAATCCGCTCTCGGTATCGTAGCCCTGATCGCTCTCGGTATGGTTTATGACAAATACACCGGAGGCGCTTTCGGAGGCCCGCCCGCAGCTTTCGCAGCTGGTGTCGCTACCATGTTCTCCGATGAAAACTCCGGCACTTACAACACAATCTACGCCCTTTTAACCCTGGCCGTTTCCGTATTTGCCCTGACTTCTCTGGACACCGGAACCCGTCTGGGCCGTTTCCTCTTCTCCGAGCTTTTCCTCAGAGAAAATGAGAAGAGCTGGAAAGATGCCACCGGAGTTCGCCGCTTCCTGGCTCATCCGATGGTAGGTACCACCTTCCTGGTTGTCATCGGCTGTATCCTCGGCGGACTTTCCTTAAGCCAGATCTGGGGCCTCTTCGGAGCAGCCAACCAGCTGCTGGCCGGTATCGCTCTTATGGCAGTCTGTGCATGGCTGGGACAGGCCGGTAAGAACAACAAGATGTTCTATGTCCCGATGGTATTCATGCTCGCAGCTACTCTCAGCAGCCTTTTCATCACCGTTAAGAAAAAACTCGTGATGATCAGCGCAGGCGAAGCCCTCTGGGGCGACTGGTTCCAGCTTCTCTTCGCCGCAGCCATGGCGATCCTGGCGATCTTCCTGGTAGTCGAAGGAATTCAGACCTTCAAGAAACAGAAAGCGCTGAAAAAAGCTTAAATTTTACGAAAAAGGCTTGTCTCACAAATCGTGAGGCAGGCCTTTTTTGCTGTCAGTAAAACCGAAACTAAATCTCATCACCGCCTACCAAAAAACAACCCATCAGCAACATTGCGATTTCTGCCGCCTGTGAAACCGAAGGCAGAAACGCAATGTTGCTGATGGGCGTCCGGGAATCCATTCTTCACTCTATCTCCTGGAAAACACTCCCATCCCCAGTGCCACAATCCCCACAATCACCAGCACCGGCAATGCAAGCGCCACAAATCCAGCCACCACGAGCACAATCAGAACAACCGGCAGCACCACGAGAGTACAGACCACCTTCGTGAGCCCCCAGGCCGCATGAAACGCAAAGCCGATCAGCTTTCCGAAAATCCCGATCATCAGAATCGTAAACAAAACACTAAGCATACTCATTTCCTCCTGTCAAGCAGCCGCCCGGCAATTCTCTCTTTTTGCCATGAGCCAGAGAACCAGCCGGCTTCCCAAATATCCGGCAATGAGTCCCAGGATCAGTCCACCCAGCACGTCCGTCGGATAATGTACATACAGATACAGTCTTGAAAAAGCAATCAGCACAGCCAATACCAGTGCCGGTTTCCAGAGCTTCCTCTCCCCGGCCATGAAAAGCGCAACGACCGACGCAAAAGAAGCGGCGGTGTGTCCGGACGGGAAAGAATAATCCACTGGCTTACTCACCAGAAGCTGCACCGCTGTATTCACATCATAAGGCCGGATTCTGGCTACCAGAGGCTTTAAAATCACATTACAGAGGAGAGCATCCACAACCAGCGCCCCTGCCAGGATCAATCCGCCCTTTCTCGTCTTCGGGATCAAAAGCAGAACCGCCGCCAGAAGGATCCACAGAATCCCCGCGTCCCCAAGCCTCGTAATCAAACACATAATCTTGTCCAGAACCGGCGTATGCAGTTTCTGCAGCCAGTCCAGAATCTGAATTTCCATTCCCATATTCTTCACTTCTTTCCACTCTTTTTTCCTATTTTATCATGCTCCTTTAAAGAAGTTCCTGTATTTTTCCTAAAGAAATCCTAAATTTTAAGCTTCCCCCTGAATGTCAATGAGCACATACTCGGACCGGCAGCCGGTCTTAAACTTGATGGCCCAATCAGAGATACCGGACGTCACAATAAAATTCGTATTCTCCCTCTTCTCATAGCCGTAGACCTTGTCATCCCCGCCCAGAGCCATAAGATTCTCAAACTGCATCAGCGGGAACAGCTGACCGCCATGAGTGTGGCCGGAAACCACCAGATCCACGCCGGAAGCTGCCTGAGCCTCATAGTCACAGGGCTGATGATCCATAACAATGGAAAAATGAGAATCGTCCAGGTCTGCCGTCAGCGTCTCCATATCTACCCGTCCCTGTTTTGCTTCCTCGGAACGGTCCCCTCTGCCGACAATGTAGATCCGGTCGTCAATCAGCTCATTCTCATCCTGCAGAACATGAACGCCGTTGGCCTCCAGCTCCGCCACAAGATCATCCCCACTGTAGCCCCGGTAATCCGGAGAATAATAACCCTTGTCATGATTTCCGAACACATAGTAAACGCCATAGGTGGTCTTCACCTGCCCAAGCGCCTCACAGCAGCGGATCATATCCTCCTTCGTGGTATCATCGTCCACAAAATCCCCTGCCACCAGAAGGACATCTGGATTCTGCTTCTCGATTTCCTTTAAATGCTCCGCAAAGCCTTTTCCGTGGAAGGTGGTTCCCGTATGGGAATCCGAGATCAGGGCGGCCCGGAAATTGCCAACCTTCTTATCTGTAGTGATCGTATAGGTTTTCTCCCAGACGTGATGGGCCTGATACCAGCCCGCACCAAGATAACCGATGGTAAAAAGAACAACCACCACTCCCGCATAATACCGCTGGAACTCTCCACCCCTCTTTTTCCGGACGAGAGCGAAAATCCCCTCGCTCACCAGCCAGAAAACGATGAGATGCAGAAGAATAATTACCGCATTTATAAAGCCCCAGAGCAGCCAGAAAAAAGCTACAGCTCCCGTAATCACGGCCGTGCTAAGAAGCGTCGCCTTCTTTCTGCTGCCTCCGGCCAGCTTTTTCATAAACGTAAATTTTTGTATCCTCGTGATGAGATATACCATTCCCGCGATCATCGCCACAAACAGGACAACCATCAGGACCGCCCATAAAATCATAAAATTCCTCTTTTTTTATTCTGTCTCAGCAGAGCTGTAAGTTTTCGTGATCTTTTTCATACGCATAATGTATACAGGTACCAGCGGAATCAACGCGGAGATCCAGGCTCCCGGGTCACAGAGGGAAATTCCCAGGAAACCTAAGGGTGCGGCCAGAACCGTTACCATGATGCCCCGGGCTGCCAGCTCGAAGACGCCGCCCAACATGGGCACCAGCCCGTCTCCCATTCCCTGAAGCGTGTTCCGGTAGATGAAAATGGAACCGAGAAACGGATAGCACCAGGCCGTCGCATGGAAATATTCATCACAGATGGCCTTGATCTCACCGGTGGGATCAGCAACAAAGAGTCTTGAAGCCGTACCGCCCCAGATAAATACCGCCAGACCGCAGACGATTCCGGCGATGATTGTGATAACCTGGGTGATCCGGACACCCTGGCGGATCCTTTTAATCTTTCCGGCGCCCATGTTCTGGCCCACATAGGTAGCCAGGGTCACTCCAAGAGACGGGAACAGCAGCGTCACAATGTTGCAGATCTTTCCTCCGGCGGAAAAAGCCGCAATATAGGTAGCTCCCAGCAGATTGACTGCCGCCTGCACCATCATCGTACCAATGGCGGTGATGGAAAACTGAAGGCCCATCGGAAGACCCATCATCAGAAGTCTTCCCGCGCTGCCCCAGGAAAATCCCCATTCGCCCTTCCGGATCTTAAGAATCTCATATTTCTTCTTTACATAGAAGAAGCAGGCCACAGCGGAAACGACCTGGGCGATGACGGTGGCATAAGCCGCTCCCCGGACGCCCAGCGGAATCACGGTGATGAGCACGATATCCAGAATGATATTCAGCACCGAAGAAATGATCAGGAAGATCAGCGGGGTCCGGCTGTCTCCCAGGGAACGGCTCACAGAAGAAAGCATATTGTATGCAATCGTGACCGGAAGACCTGCATAAATGATCCCAATGTAGCCCGCCGTGTCGTCCAGAATGGTATCTGGCGTATTCATCAGCTTTAAAATTCCCCGGTTGGCCAGAAGAAGACCAGCTGTCATCAATACAGCCATGGCTACACAGAGGTAAAGGGACATCACCGTGTAGTGGCGGAGTCTTTTTTCATCTCCCGCCCCGAAGCTCTGGGCAAGAAGGATGCCGAAGCCTCCCGTCATACCCGTGATCCAGCCAAAGACCAGGAAAGTAAGCGTTCCGGTGGCTCCCACCGCCGCCAGGGCATTGACGCCCAGGAAACGGCCCACGATGATGGAATCCATCAGGTTGTATACATTCTGAAAAATGTTTCCCAGCAATACGGGAATGGTAAAGAAAACGATCAGCCGAAGAGGGCTGCCTTTTGTCATGTCGTTCTGCATAAAATTTTTCTTTTCTCCTCAAATACAAATCATGTTCTGGTTTTGCGATTTACAAATTTTGCTTTGTATTTTGAATACAGGATCGTCTGCTCCTTATAAAGACCATAGTAGCCGGAGGCCGCATAACTGATGGAGACAGCGATGAGATAAAAAGCCACACCCTCAAAGCCGAAAAGCTCAAAGGCGATGAGAATGGAAGTCAGCGGGCAGTTGGTCACGCCGCAGAAGACTGCCACCATTCCGGCAGCCGCGCAGATGGACGCGGGCATTCCTAAAAAGTTTCCAAGCACGCAGCCAAAGGTTGCACCGATACAGAAGGAGGGAACGATCTCGCCGCCTTTAAAGCCCGCCTTCATCGTGAGGGCCGTCAGCACCAGCTTCCAGAAGAAATCCAGAGGTCTTGCCTCCCCCTCTTCCACAGCCTTCGTGATGAGACCGGTGCTGGCTCCCATATAATCTGTCGTGTGAAGAAGCAGGGTGATAACGATAATCAGGGCACTGGCCGCCACCACCCGGATGTAGGGATTTTTCAGCCATTTTTTATAGCCTTCCGTCACGCCTTTTAAAGCCAGGCAGAACAGGATACTGACCACCGCACAGCCAAGGCCGATGAGGCCGATCTTGATTCCGGTCTCAACAGTCAGAGCCGGGATCTCGCTCACATGGAAGACTTCCGGATGGATCCCCATGCCTGCGGCGAAATTACTGGCGATCAGGGCAGAGATCACACAGGGCACCAGAGCGGTGTAATACATGACGCCCACGCTCACCACTTCCATTGCGAAAACAGCCGCCGCCATCGGCGTTCCAAAAAGCGCTGCAAAAGCCGCGCTCATGCCGCACATGACCATGACGTGCCGGTCTTCCTTGTCCAGGGGCAGCCACCGGCCCAGCTGGTTTCCGATGCTTCCACCCAGCTGGATCACGGCTCCCTCGCGGCCGGCAGAACCGCCGGTGAGATGGGTCAGCGCCGTGGAGACAAAGACCAGTGGAGCCGCGCGAAGGGGCACATCGTCTCTCGATGCGATCGTGGCAAAGACCTGATTGGCTCCTCCATCATTCTTCCAGAAGGTCTGATACAGGAAGACAATGATCAGGCCGGCCACCGGAAGCAGGAAAAATACCCAACCGTTTTCCTGACGGAAGCTGGTCACTGCTGTGAGCACAAAAGCAAAAAGTGTGCTGGCTCCTCCCACCACACAGCCGGTCAGAACCGCAAGGAGAAGCCATTTTCCCAGGCTTGTCACATTTTCCCGGATCTGGTCCAGATAAAAGACAAAGCCCTCTTTCAATTCTTTTTTCATGTTACTTTCCTCTTTTCTTACAGGCAGCCATTTTCCTGCCCTTATCTTTGTTTATTATACAAAGCGCTTCCTGTAAAAGCAACTGAAAAAATCCTGCTTTTTCGGTGGCATATCCGGTCTTCATCTGCTACAATAAACCTATCTTTTATCACTTTTTACGGAGGGATTTATCATGATTACGACTGTCATCTTTGACATTGGAAATGTACTGGCCGCTTACGACTGGGAGGACGCGCTGAAGCGTCTCGGATATTCTGAGGAAACAAGGGAAATCATCGGAAATGCGGTCTTTAGAAGTGCAGACTGGAATGAGATGGACCGGGGCGTTCTGACCCTGGAGGAACTGCTCCAGCGCTTCATCAAACGCGCACCGGAATATGAAAAAGAGATCCGCCAGGCCATCTATAATTATAAAGATATGGCTCATCAGTACGACTATACCAAACCGTGGCTGAAAGAGCTGAAAGAGAAAGGTCTCCGCCTCTATTACCTTTCCAACTATGGAGAGTTCGGCGTGCAGGAAACCCTGGAAGCACTGGATTTCCGCGAGCTGATGGACGGCGGTATCTTCTCCTATGAAGTGAAAATGATCAAGCCCAGCCGCTGGATCTTCGAGGAACTGCTTTACCGTTACAAGCTCAACCGTGAGGAGGCGGTCTTCTTCGATGACAGCGCTGCCAACGCCGAAGCCGCCTGCCAGGTTGGTCTCCACGGCATCCAGTTTACGGGTTATGAAGATGCCCGTCAGAAGCTTGAAAGCCTGCTGGCCCGGTAAAGGGAAAGCTCCCTCGCCCAGTCGGTCTGAATGATGTCGAAACCTCTGTCCATGAGCCAGCCCCAGCCCTGCTCCGGATGGCCAAGGACGGAGGTATCGTCATCATGGCCTCCTGCCAGATAGAAATTGCCGTTGACCAGAGAAAAACGGGATCCTTCCGCCCGGAGATTTCGCTCAAAGTTTTCCGGATCACAGACCGGATGTGTTCGCACATCCATGCTCCACCCATGGGCCACCAGCTCCAGGAAGCGTCCTCACAGCTCGGCTCACTGGAACGCCAGAGGTCCGTATTGTGATGCGTCACCCAGCCCTTCATATGATAATATCCTTCGGCGGTCTGTCTTCCTGTCACGGAAAGCTCTTTTAAAAGGTCCGTCAGAGGCAGATGACACTCGGAGAGGTTTCCGGTCTCCGCCAGCCAGTAGTTCATCTCCACGTTGATGTTATTCGTGTAGTTGCTGGACCAGGGTGGCATCACGGTATCATTCCAGATCCCCTGTAGATTCAGCGCCTGGCTGTCCGGCCGGGAACCAGCGATGATGAGATAGCGGGAATACTGGAGATAGAGCCCGTAAAGTGAGGGATCATCCACACCCTCGGCTCCGTAGGCCAGGCGGCGGCTTGTAGGCAGACCTGCACTTAAATCCTCTCCGAGATCCACGTCCACCCGGTCGTAAAGCTTCCGGTAGTCCGCCTGATGCTCCTCCAAAAAGGCTTCATACCGCGCCCGCAATTCCGAAGCTCTCCCGAACGTCTGCCATGAAGTTTTCCACCTCATGGCAGGTCTCGCAGGGATTGTTGTAAAAATAGCAGATCTCCAGAACTTCTTCCTCCTCCACTTTCACGGAAGCGAAAGGAAGGAATCAGAGGAGCAGAAAAAGCAGCGCTCCGACCGCCTGATTCCATCCTGCCTTTCGCCTGTTGCCATGAAATTTTTCGCTCTTCATCTCTTCTGCCTCCTTATATATCGTTTATTCCAGAATAGAGCTTTCCTCCCAGCTGTCTTTTTCCGGTGAAATCCGAAGGGTTTTCACCTCGTATCTGCCAAGAGAAAGCCGAATTACTTTGCTCAAGCCTTCAAAATGGAGCTCCGCCTCTGTTTCCCGGCCACAGGTCTCCGCCAGCCGGACCACATAAGCCGTACCATCGGAAGTCCGGTGAAGAGAAGTCAGGATCACACCCTCGCCACTCAAAACGACTGGTGTCACCTTCTCCACTTTTTCCACTTTGCCTGCCGGGAAGGCGTTGACAATCATCGGCGCCTCCTGGACGGACAATGCTTTCGCGGAGATCTCTTTTCTCAGCTCCTTCGCTGAACCGGCCTCAATAATATAATGGAAGGTTCTCTCTCCCTGATCAATGTAATCCAGTGCCCGGTCGTCCCGAATCAGCTGCCGGTCCCCGATAGGGTGGGCAGCATAGGCTGCGGAATGAACCATGGAGCTCTCCATACAGCCTTCCACAAAACTGATGCCATAGGTGCCGTCATTGATAAGCGTCACCGCCATATCCTTCTCAAAATCGAAAAGACCATTCCAGCGCTGGCTGACTTTCTCGAGGCCGTCTTTTTCATGCTCCTGTACCCCGAAAGCGGTCTCGCTAAGGGCCTGTCCCTCCGTCAGAACGGTGGGGAACTCCAGCTTCAGGAACGCGCCTTTTTCAAGCCATTCCACCTTTACCTCTAATTCTACAGCGGTTCCGTGTTTCGGGAAACTGTAGCGGAGTCTCGCCCTGGATCTTCCGTAGCCGAAGACTGCCTCCACAACCGTGCGGACTTCTCCGTCCTCAATGATCCGAAGACCCTCCAGATTTTTTCCTGAGGAGGTAAAGTCTTTCTCTTCCTCACCGGTGAGAAGTTCAAAATACCCTTCCGTCTCGCGGTAGGATTTCCGGTTCATGCCCCAGGGATCTTTGTCGCTTTTCAACACCTTCAGTCGGCCTGCGTCGCCCTTTAGATACTCTTTTCCATCCACCCGAAGCGCCGTCAGGAAGCCGGTCTTTCTGCTCATATGAGCTTCCAGCCCCTCGCCCCTGAAAATAAATTCCTCTCCGGAAAGCAGATGCGTCTGGTCCGGTTTCCCGGACAGCCACTCGATATAGGCGGAAATTCTCGTCATGGATGCGGGCGGAAGGACAGCCTCGAAGGCCATCTTTTTTCTCCAGTCGAGATTCATGTTGCACTCTTCTTTTTCCACCTGGGAAGGGATCTTCTGACCATTCTGATAGAGCACCGGCATCGCATATTTTTCACTCCAGTTCTGATCCCTCAGCTGAAACTCACAGGTGAAAACGCCCTTGACTGGCCAGGGATGGGGATTGTAGGCCAGGATCGGATACTCGCCCTCGCCTGCCTTTTTCTCTCTGGAAAGCAGGGAAAAGTAAGCTCTTCTCTTCACCCGGTCGGCGATCTCCGCACCGTGGGAGAGAATGCCCAGAGCCTGCTCTTCCACGCTCTGAATCGCGCTTCCCGGGAGAATGTCGTGGAACTCGGAGAACATCAGGGATTTCTCCGCATCGGCAAGCTCCTCCGCCGGATAGGTCATCACACCGGCCAGAACCGCCTCGGAGGCCATTTTTTCCGCTTCCGTAAGGAGGCCTTCCAGTCTCCGGTGGTTCTGCTTCGTCCGAATCTGGGAGGTATAGCAGCCCACAGCCCATGGATTTAAGTCCCGGCGGATCACCGGAAGCTTCGTGGTGTCCTCTTTTTCAAAATAGTCCTCGGGGATGCCATGGACAATCGTCCATTCCTTCTCATTTTCCATGAGTTTCGCGATATCCGCCATATCCTGGCGGGAAGGGCCGCCGCCGTGGTTGCCCACGCCCCAGAGGAGGATGGCTTCGGTGCGCTCCGGCTCCTTTCGGAGAGCCTCCAACTTTTCGCGGACCTTTTTCCCTGCTTCGCCCATGAGGGAATTGTAGCCCTCTCTGGTCCGGTGGCCCAGAATCTGCGAGCCGTCAAAACCTTCCCAGATGATATCGTCACCGCCTAAGGGGCAGTCCCCCTCGGAGGGGCGGCCGAAGAGGTAGGAATGGTAACCGGCTTTTTTTAGGATTTGTACCAGGCCTCTGCTGTGACCGAAGGGGTCAAAATTGATGGCCGTCTTTGGCGTCACGCCAAATTTTTCCCGGAAATATTCCTGACCGGAACGGATCTGACGGACGAAGGACTCGCCGGAAGGCATGTTGCAGTCCGGCTGCAGGTACCAGCCCCCCATGATGTGCCATTTTCCGGCCTTCACCAGTTTCTGAATCCGCTCAAACAGCGGCAGATCGTACTCCTCAATCCACTGATAGAGCAGAGCCTCGTTGTGATTGAAAACAAAACCGTCGTAATTCTCGCAGAAATCTGCCGCCGTATGGAAGGTGGAGAGGGCCGCGGAAATGCCCTCCTCCATGTTCCAGAGCCAGACCGGGTCCAGATGGGCGTTGCAGATGAGATAGAGTGTCTTTTTCTCCATATTGGAACCTCCTTATCAACCTTTTACTGATCCAATCATAACACCTTTTGCGAAATATTTCTGCACAAAAGAATAAATTACCAGCATCGGAACGCTTGCGCAGAGGATCGTTGTGTATTTCAGGGATTCCGTCATAGCAAGAACAGCGGAACTTGACATTTTTCCGGTGGCCTGCACCATGTTTGCCTGTGTCTGGGCATCGGACATGATGTCGCGGAGGATGTTGAAAAGACCGCTTCTCACATCGCAGAGCTGGATGATCAGGGAAACGACGATAACCGTTGAGATAAAGTAAGGAGCGTAGGTCAGCATCTGAACGGCTTTTCCTGCCTTTTTGCTTCTGGAGGAGTTGATGGAGAGAGCCAGAATGATAGGGCAGGGGATATTTACCAGCATGGAAACCGTCCAGCTATACATGCCAGCCGTTTGCTGCGGTGATCAGCGGGATCTCATCGTCCGGATCGCCGTTGCCGTTGGCATCCTGCTCTTTGAAGGCTTTCAGCACTTCGTAGTACTCATCGATAGTGGTGGGAGTCCCAAATTGTCGAGCCGGGTCTTGTTGATGTACATTTTCTGGGAGTAGTTGCAGTGGTAGCACTCGTTGATGCCGGGCAGGGAGTAGATCGTTCCATCATTCTGGGAGATCAGTTTCTCGATCTGGGGATCATTTTCCATCAGCGCGGAGAAGTTCGGCATGTTCTCTTTAATCAGGTCGTTGAGCGGGGTCAGATAACCCTGGCCTGTGTACTGTGCTTCCTGTGTTGCTGTCATATTATAAACAGATGATACAGGATCTCGCTCCGAAGACTGAGTCCGACGACACGCCACGCAAGATTATGGCCTACATAAACGAGCACTACGGAGACTCTTCCTTAAGCGTCACCTCCGCTTCGGAAGCCTTCTCCATGTCCTCGTCCTATCTCAGCACTTATTTTAAGAAGCACCTGGACGTGACCTTCAGCAAATACCTCGAGGGACTTCGGATCGAAAAAGCCTGCGAGCTCATTCGAAATTCCGATCTGAACATCGAGGCCATCGCCGCCGAGGTTGGATATACCAACTCGCTGTCTTTCCGGCGGGCCTTTAAGAAAGTGATGGGAATGCCGCCGTCGAGTTATCGATGAAGCGGTTTTTGAGAAAAAATTACCCCTGAGAATCGTTCTTTTAAGAAAATTCTCAGGGGATTTTTTGTTGTAATGATTCAGAAAATCGATTTCTATACAAATGAAATTTCTTTTTCCGCTTTCAAAACTACCATTCCCAGCGGTTTCAATTCTGCCTCCGCGTCGCCATAGACGGTCTCGAAAGCTCCCTCTGGCAGCGGAAGCTTCACCGGATGAGCGGAGAAGTTCTGGTAAAAATAATAGCGCAGCGTATCGGTCTCCCGTGTGGTCACTTCAAGGCCCACGGGAATCGCTCCTGTAACAGGAGCTTTGATGCCTTTCTCCTTCATCAGTGCTGCGATAAAGTCATCGTAGAAGGCTTCCTCCGCATCGGCTGCCACATAGCAGGCCGTTCCTTTTCCGTAAGTATTTTTCGTAAGGGCCGCATGACCGGCATAGAAATCGTCGCCGTAGACCATCAGCGGCTCCGCGCCGTTTACCCGCACCAGATCACAGAGATAACGGCAGCTGTAAGTTTTCGTCAGGCCCAGCTCGTTACCGCCGACAGGGATCAGATGATTTTCCTCCCAGTCATAGAGGCCGTCGATCTCCTCGCTCCGAAGACCCAGCACATCCATTAAACCATAGGGCACGCCATCCAGATAGCAGCGGTCCGTATCGTCGGCAATACCGCTCCAGTAGGTCGTAATGAGAGTGCCGCCGTTTTCCACAAAGGTTTTGACCTTCTCCGCAAAACCTTCCTTAAATATGTATCCCATGGTGATGGCCAGGACTTTGTAGTTCTCCAGCGAGCAGTCCTCGTCCACCAGATCCACGTTCAAGCCCAGTTTGCGGAAGCCGCCATACATTTTCAGCAGGGCCTCATGATGATGGAGGCCTTTGTTTCTCGGACCCTGGCTGTCCTCCATGGCCCAGTTGCTGCTCCAGTCATAGAGAAGGGCTACCGGACTCTCCACCCGGCTGCCTGCCACCTCGCTGATGGCTTTCAGGGTATCGCCTACCTCCGTCACTTCCCGGAACACCCGGGTGTCACTTCCGCCATAATGGTCGATCACGGCCCCGTGGAACTTCTCGGAAGCGCCGCGGCTCTGGCGGATCTGGAAATAAAGGGCTCCCTCACCGCCGTGGGCTATGGGCTGCATGGACTGGGCAAAGAGAATGCCCGGCTTTTTCAGCTTGCTGATGCCCTGCCAGTTCGTGGAGGAGGGGCAGGACTCCATCTGGAAGAAGGGTTTCTTCTTAAGGGAACGCATGAGGTCATGGCACATGGCGTTGTCCCGGGCGATGGCGATATCCTCCTTCTTTCCCCAGGTCGGATAAGTGTCCCAGGAAACCACGTCGATGTCTTTCGCCATCTTGAAATAATCGAGACCGTCAAAGTAGTACATCAGGTTGGCTGTCACCGGAAGACTGCTTCCTGCATCGCGAACAGCTTTGATCTCCCAGCGCATGAAATCGCGGGTCTGATGGGTAACAAAGCGTTTCCAGTCAAGATTCAGAGCGTGAAGCTGAGTCTCGCCGATCTCAGAGGGGCTCTCGATATCGTCAAAGCTCTGGTAGGTATGGCTCCAGAAAGTCGTACACCAGCGGCTGTTGAGATTCCCGATCGTCTGATATTTCTCTTTCAGCCAGTCGCGGAAAGCTGCCTGGCATAAGGGGCAGTGACATTCTCCGCCGTACTCGTTGGAAATATGCCACATGATTACCGCCGGATGATTGCCGAAACGCTCTGCCAGCTTCTGGTTGATGATCCGCACCTTTTCCCGGTAAACCGGAGAGGTGTAGCAGTGATTGTGACGGACTCCGAAAAGCTGCCGCCTTCTGGCCTTGTCCACGCGGAGCACCTCCGGGTACTTGTCAGCCAGCCATTTCGGCCGAGCGCCGGAGGGCGTCGCCAGGATCACGCGGATTCCTTTCGCATAGAGCCGGTCGATGACTTGTTCCATCCAGTCCAGCCGGAACACCCCTTCCTCCGGTTCCAGCGTAGACCATGCAAAAATCCCCAGGCTCACCACATTGCAGCCGGATTCCGCCAGCATTTCCGCATCTCTCTCTAGAATATCCGGCCGGTCCAGCCACTGATCAGGATTGTAATCACCGCCGTGAAGAAGCACATCTGTCTTAAACTCCATTTTTGCATCCTCCCTTTTTTCCACAATTCTTTTCTACAGGCACTGGGTTTTCCACAGCCTGCCTGAAATATCCTCCACTTTTTCGTGGATATCTCTCGATAATTTCAGCATAGCAAAAAGACTCCCGCACCGCAAGAAATTTCTTTGAGATTTCAGAAAGATTATGGTAAAATCAGAGACAGATTTTTTTATTTCAGGAGGCTTTTTTATGAAAAACGGATATCAGAAAACCATCTATGCCTGTTTTCTGGGGTACATCGTTCAGGCCATTGTAAACAACTTTGTTCCCCTTCTTTTTCTGACCTTCCAGAGCACTTATGACATTCCGCTGGCCAAAATCACGATGCTTGTGACGATGAATTTCGGCATCCAGCTCATCGTGGACCTGTTCTCCGCAAATTTCGTGGATCGCATCGGCTACCGGGTCTCCATTCTGGCAGCCCATATCTGCGCTGCTGCCGGGCTGATCCTTCTCACGATCCTGCCGGATCTTCTGAGTGATTCTTTCATCGGTATTCTGATCTCCGTCATGATCTATGCCGTGGGCGGAGGCCTCATCGAGGTGCTCATCAGTCCTATCATGGAGTCCTGTCCCACAGACAACAAGGAACAGGCCATGAGCCTTCTCCATTCCTTTTACTGCTGGGGCCATATGGGCGTGGTGCTGATCTCCACCATTTTCTTCAAACTGGCCGGAATCTCCAACTGGAAACTGCTGGCTCTGATCTGGGCCATCGTTCCGATCCTCAACACCCTGGTTTTCGCCCGGACGCCCATCGCTCCCATCATCGAAGAAGGTGAAACCGGACTTACCATGAAGCAGCTTTTCTCCATGAAAATTTTCTGGATCCTCTTCCTGATGATGCTGAGCGCCGGAGCCAGCGAACAGGCCGTGAGCCAGTGGGCCTCCACCTTCGCTGAAAGGGGCCTTGGTGTCAGCAAGACCGTCGGCGACCTGGCCGGTCCCATGTCCTTCGCCCTTCTCATGGGAATCTCCAGAGCTTTTTATGGAAAATACGGCGACCGTATCGATCTGGATAAATTCATGAAATACAGCGCTCTCCTCTGTATTCTCTCCTATCTCTGCATCGCCTTTCTCCCGATTCCGGCTCTGGGCCTGGCGGGCTGCGCCATCTGCGGTCTCTCCGTCGGCATCATGTGGCCCGGAACCTTCAGCAAAGCTTCCGCTTCCGTGCGAAACGGCGGAACTGCCATGTTTGCCCTCCTGGCTCTGGCCGGAGACCTCGGCTGCTCCGGCGGTCCAACCCTTGCCGGTATGGTTTCCAGCGCCCTCAGCGATAACCTCCGCATGGGAATCCTGGCAGCCATCATTTTCCCGATTCTGATGATTCTCGGAATCCAGGCACTGAAAAAAGCCTGAAACTACAAAACCCCTGCTGATTTTACCTGTCAGCAGGGGCGCTTTTTTTCTGTTCATTTTCTCCCGGTCAGTTCCGGGAGCAGCGTTGAGTAAGGCACTGACTCCTTTTTCGCCTTCTTCCTGGGAAAAGAGCTCAAACATCCTCTTTTGGAACGCTTCGCTCATACCAAATGCATTTCCCGGTGGGATCGACAAAGTAACACTGGATGCTTTTACTGCAATTGCAGTTCATTCTGATATGAAACGCACCGGTTACCTCTCCTGTTCCAATGACAGCCTGAACAAATTTTTCTCCAACATCATCTGGGGACAGAAAGGAAATTTTGTAGACGTACCAACCGACTGCCAGCAGCGCGACGAACGTCTGGGCTGGGCCGGCGGAAAACACTACGGAGACTGGCTGGGACTGGATGCTCCATCAGGAAGTTATAAAGGAGCCTCCGATGAAACCTTTATCGCCTCCGCTTTCTACGCATATTCCACTTCCCTGGTAATAAAAGCAGGTAACGTGCTGGGCGAAGACGTTTCGGAATTCGAAGATCTGTATGCACATATCATAAAAACCTTCCGCAGCCAGTATCCTGTTTACCATACCCAGACAGAATGCGTCCTTGCTGCTCATTTTAAGCTGGCAGAAAACTGCCAGGCCGCAGCTGACCAGCTGGCAGAAATGATCACAGCCTGCGGTAATCATCTGGAGACCGGCTTTGTGGGCACTCCATATCTCCTGCATGTACTCAGTGAATACGGACATCTGAAACTGGCCTACACATTATTGCTCCGGGAAAAATATCCCTCCTGGCTCTACCCGGTAACCAAAGGCGCCACCACGATCTGGGAACATTGGGACGGCATTATGGAAGATGGGAACTTCTGGAGCTCTGACATGAATTCTTACAATCATTATGCTTACGGCTCCGTGGCTGACTGGGTCTATATGGTGGCTGCCGGAATCAATACCGTGGAAAATGCCCCCGGATACGAAAAAATCCTGATCGCACCACACCCTGATACCCGTCTTGACTGGTTAAAGGCAGTTCTGGAAACCAGACATGGAAAAGTTACTTCCGAATGGAAAAAAGAAGAGAACTTCTGGCGGTATGAGATTACCACACCGGTAGATACTGCAATTGTTATTGATGGAAAGAATTATCAGGTGAAAGCGGGAAGCTATTGTTTTTACAGTGAACAGAAATAAAAATGGCTTTCTTTTAAAAAAGGGCTGACGCACAAAAATGTGCGCCGGCCCTTTTACAGGTATATCCTCAATCCGTATTTACTGCCCGATTCAGCTGATTTTTATTCCGCGATCAGTTTATCCAGCAGGTCTTTCGCCATGCGGATATCTTTCTTCTGCTCGTCGCCGTCAATCTCGCGCTCGATGGTGATGTCACCTTCGTAACCGACCTCTTTTAATTTGGCGATAAAGGCGGGGTAGTTGACTTTGCCCTGGCCCAGGGGTACTTCATCGCCGAGGTGATGGCCATCGGTCGGATATTTGCCGTCTTTGCCGTGGATTCCCATAACGTACTCGCCGAAGACCTCCAGAGCGTCCACCGGGTTTGCTTTGCCGTACATCAGAAGGTTTGCGGGGTCAAGGTTGATTCCCACATTGCCTTTTCCGAGAGCCTTTTCAATATCCTGGATGGCACGTTTCAGGGTGACAGGGGTCTCCTGACCGGTCTCAAAGAGGAAATTCTGTCCGTTCTCCTTACATTTTGCCACGATGGTCTTGCAGGCTACGAGCACCTCTTCGTATTTGGGATCATAGGGGTTCTCCGGCATGAAACCGACATGGGTTGCCAGATCGGTCACATGGATCTTTTTCGCAAAATCAGAACCCTCCAGAATCATTTTCATTCTCTCTACGCGATAATCAGTGGGTACCAGGCCCAGGGTCAGCTGGCCTTCATAGAAATCCCAGACCCGACGGCCTTCCCAGCCGCACCAGAAGGCAGTCACACGGATGCCAAACTTCTCAATGGCTTTGTTGATCTTCTCGACCATCACATCGTCGTGAAGGGTCGGGCGATCCCAGCACACCAGCTGGCAGCTGTCCACGCCGAGTTCTTTTAACTCGGTAAATTTTGCCTCGATGTCCGTTTTACTGGTAAACTGAACTAAAACTCCTACTTTCATTGATATCCTCCCACATCTTCTCAGTGATGCTTTTTCTTTTCGATATATTCTTTCGCCATCTTCCATTCTTTGATTGCAAGCTCTGCGGACTTCACACCCTCGCTCAGCGGTGCAAGCTCTACCGGCTTATCATCGCGCACGCACTCAAAGAAATATTTGATCTCTGTAAAATACGGGCCGAGGTTGGAGATATTGATTCCGGCCACGTCGCTTTCTTCCTCATATTCGGAAGGCAGCTCGGGAATTTCCACTTCTCCGTCCGGTTTGTAAATCTCAAGGGAAGGAGTTGCTCCGCTGTCAAACACCAGGGTGGCCTTTTCAAAGCAGGCTCTGTAGGTCGCATGGAATTTCAGGCTCGGAGAAATATCCCAAATTCCTTCTGCCGTCACAAAAGTGTCATCATATTCATAGGAAGCAACGATCTGATTGACCATTCCGCTGGGGAACTCCGTTGCTTTCACATCCATGCTCTTCGGCTCGCCCAGCATATAGCGGATGAAATCCAGATCATGCACATGCAGGTCCAGAACCACGGAACCGCTCTTCTTCTCATCCTGGAACCAGTTTTCAAAACCCCATCTCACGTCGCCGCTGATTCGCTGCATTACCATGGATTTTAACTTTCCGTATCTTCCGGAATCATAGGCTTCCTTCAGGAATTTGTACTCTTTGAAGGAACGTACCACCTGGCCAACCATGACTTTCTTTCCGCTGCGCTTCTCCGCGTCAAGAAGGGCCTGGCAGTCCTCCTCTGTGAGGCAGACCGGTTTCTCAACGAAAACATTCATGCCTTTTTCCAGGGCTGCGATCGCGTGTTCCGCATGCATGTAGCTCGGAAGACAAATATGAACGATATCCAGCTCCTCATTTTTGATCAGATCCATGCCATACTCGTAGGTCCTTGCATTGGGGAAATAAGAAGCTGCCTTATCCAGAAATTCCTTTCTGCACTCAGCGATACAGGTGACTTCCACGCCCTCCTGCTCTGCGAGTGCCCGTAAGGACAGATAATGTGTGGTGCCCATTCCTCCACAGCCGATAATACCGATTTTCATCTCAATACCTCACTTTTCTTATGATTATTTTTATCTTGCTTCTTTTCGTTTTTTAATTTGTCCGGTGGCTTTACTATTTGATTAAAAAAATTTTCAAACCATTTTTTTCGGACTTAGCCTAAGCATATCATCAACCCTTCGCACTGTCAATATTATTTCTTCTTTTTCACTTCCACCCTGTGATCTTTGTATATTTTATACAGTTTTTCACCATCTCTTTCGTCACTCTTACAATTTTCCCGCTTCTCCTATTTCGTATTGCCTATTCCTTTTATTTATGATAGGATATTGTTATTCCGGTGATTTTACTATTAACAGAGACAGGAGATGAGAATTTTGAAATTTATCAATCAGCAGCTGATCAAGGATACCAATATGAAGCATCTTTACACTTCTATTTATCATAATCCCGGAATCTCCCGCGCTCATCTCTCCAAACAGACCGCTTTAAGCAAAACGACGGTATCCACCTTAATTGATGAATTGATTGAGCGAAATTTTATTCTGGATGGCGGAGCCGGCGAATCCGGCACAACGGGCCGGAAACCCAATCAGCTCTACCTCCGCCGCAACAGCCATTTCGTTGTGGTTTTCAACTGGTACGAGAACCGGATTTATACCCATCTGGTAGACATTGCGGGGACTTCCGTCTTTCAGGAAGCCTGCGAGCTGAAACAGGGAGAAGCTTACGTTTCCGCCTCCCGGAACTGTTTCCAGAATTCCGTCCTGCAGCACTGCGCTCCCGATGAGATCCTGGGAATCTGCGTGGTCATTGCTGCCATGATCGATGAAAAACACGGGGAAATTTACTCCACCACCATCAGCCTTCCCTCTATGGAAGGTTCCCAGATCCTGGATTCTCTTAAGGAAGCTTTTCCGGATTATCCGGTGGATCTTTTGAACGATACCGCCTGCTATTCCTACGCAGAGAAGATCTACGGGGGCATCACAGAGAAAAATTTCGCCTTTATCAATTTTGGAAACCGGGGCATCGGTGCTTCCCTTTTCGTGGACGGCTCCATGCTGGGAAAGGCCAGCGGCTCTTTTACCCAGTTCGGCCACTATTCTGTGGACCCCGAAGGGCCTTTATGCGTCTGCGGAAACCATGGCTGCCTGGAGGCTCTCATCGCGGAGCCCAGGCTTAAGGAGCGAAGCGTGGAATTTGGCGAGATCCCTTCCTTAAATTCCCTTTCCCAGGTGACTTTTTCTGACCTTGGAAAGGCAGCTACCTTCCGGGATCCTGTGGCCCTTGCCATGACCCAGGAGATCGCCCTGGAGCTTTCCCTGGCTCTAAGCAACCTCATATGTACCGTCAATCCCTCACTCATCGTTCTGGGTGGAAAAATCCCAGATCTCGGGGAAGCTTTCCTCGAGGACGTCCGGAAAAACTTAAAAAAGACCGGTTTCCGCCGTATGGTGGACGCCGTGCAGGTGCGCTATTCCAGGCTCCAAAGCGATTCTTTCCTAAATGGAGCCATGAAATATTTTTTTGATATCCATTATTCTTTCACAGATAAAAATCCATCAGGATTTTTTATCGGATAAGGAGGTTATTATGAAAAAACTGAAGATCGCAATTGTAGGCTGCGGAAGAATTTCCGTTTCCTATGCGGATTCCTTCCGCAGACTGGCAGACGAGATCGAGCTTGTCTACGCCGTAGACAAAGTTCCTGAGAAGGCAAAAAAATTCGCCGATGAGTTCGGCTGTGCCTGGACGACAGATTTTGATGAGATTCTGGATAAGGACATCGACGTCGTTCACCTGTGCCTGCCCCATTTTCTCCATCCCGTCATGGCCATCAAAGCCATGAAAGCAGGTATCAACGTGCTGACAGAGAAACCCATCGCCATTTCCCTGCAGGACGCAGACCGGATGCTGGAGGTTCAGAAGGAGACCGGCGTAAAGCTGGGCTGCATCTTCCAGACCCGCTACACGAAGAGTGTGGAAAAATTAAGAGAAATGATCCAGCGCGGAGATTTCGGAAAAATCCTCACTGCCCGCTCCTACCTGACCTGGAACCGCCCGCTGAACTACTATGACAGCAGCGACTGGAAAGGCACCTGGGACAAAGAGGGCGGTGGCGTTCTCATCGACCAGGCCATCCACAGCATCGACCGTGTCCGTTTCATGCTGGACAGCGACGTGGAGTGGATCGACGGCAGCGTTCACAACTACGCCCATAAATTCGTAAAAGTCGAGGATTCCGCAGATGCGGCCATCATGTTCAAGAACGGCTGTCTCTACAACCTCTACGCCTGCAATATCTACGGTGACGACTCTCCCATCAACATCGAGTTCATCGGAGAAAAAGGCCGCTGCGGCCTGATTCAGGATATGGGCTACTATGATCTGGATGGCACCTACGCTGAGATCCGGAACACCTACGAAACCACAAACGTAGGTCCGGATTACTGGGGAAGCAGCCACCACATCCAGCTCCGCGATTTCTATCGCTCCGTCCGCGAGGATCTGCCGGTAGCGGTCGATGGACTCGAGGGCAGAAAGACCCTGGAGATGATCAAAGGTATTTACCTTTCTTCCATGAAGAGAGAGCGTGTCACCCTTCCCTTCGAGGATGTAATTTATTCCGACGTCAATACGGAAGCTGAATAAAAAACAACCGCCGCGAGCTTTGATTGGTCCGCGGCGGTATTTTTATTTTCGCTCCACTGTCCGCCTTTTCAGGCGAAACAGAGAGCATTTTTCTTACAGATATTTTTTCAGGGTGTCTACCTTGTCCAGTTTCTCCCAGGGCAGATCCAGGTCATGACGACCAAAGTGACCGTAAGCTGCGGTCTGACGGTAGATCGGACGGCGAAGGTCAAGCATCTTGATGATTCCAGCCGGACGAAGATCGAAGTTCTCACGGATGATCTCGGTCAGACGCTCATCGGAAAGTTTGCCGGTTCCGAAAGTATCAACCATGATGGAAGTCGGATGAGCAACGCCGATTGCGTAGGACAGCTGAATCTCGCACTTGTCAGCCAGACCTGCGGCAACGATGTTCTTTGCCACATAACGGGCTGCGTAAGCTGCAGAACGGTCAACCTTGGTGCAGTCTTTTCCGGAGAAAGCTCCGCCGCCGTGACGGGCATATCCGCCGTAGGTGTCTACGATG
The DNA here is from genome assembly GCF_020686945.1 of Fusicatenibacter faecihominis. Lineage (NCBI taxonomy): Bacteria > Bacillati > Bacillota > Clostridia > Lachnospirales > Lachnospiraceae > Fusicatenibacter > Fusicatenibacter faecihominis. The sequence continues at coordinate 38,658 of NZ_JAJEPR010000017.1, forward strand.
ATTTTTCTTCCGGTCAGTCCGCTGTCACCGTGCGGTCCGCCGATTACGAAACGGCCGGTCGGGTTGATATAATATTTTGTATTCTCATCGACCATCTCCTTCGGAAGGATCGGATCGAAGACATATTTCTTGATATCCTTGTGGATCTGCTCCTGAGTTACATCCGGATCATGCTGAGTGGAAAGTACCACTGCATCCAGACGTACCGGCTTGTCGTTCTCATCGTACTCAACCGTAACCTGGCTCTTTCCATCCGGACGAAGGTAGGACAGGGTTCCGTCTTTACGAACCTTGGTCAGCTGACGGGTCAGCTTGTGAGCCAGCATAATTGCATAGGGCATATACTCCTCGGTCTCGTTGGTTGCATAACCGAACATCATACCCTGGTCGCCGGCGCCGATGGCATCGATCTGCTCGTCGTTCATCTGGTTCTCTTTTGCTTCCAGCGCTTTGTCAACGCCCATAGCGATATCGGTGGACTGCTCGTCGATGGCAGTGATCACGCCGCAGGTGTCAGCGTCAAAACCGTATTTACCTCTGGTGTAACCAATCTCACGAACGGTATCGCGAACGATTTTCTGAATATCTACATAAGCCTTGGTGGTGATCTCACCCATTACCAGAACCATACCGGTGGTGGTTGCGGTCTCGCAGGCTACGCGGCTCATGGGATCCTGTGCTAAGAGAGCGTCCAGAATCGCGTCGGAAATGGCATCGCACATTTTATCCGGATGTCCCTCTGTTACGGACTCGGATGTGAATAATCTTTTATCCATGTTCTCCTCCTTGGATAATGCTTGCTTATATTTTCTCTTCTGTCCTGTTTATCACATAAGAAAAGGCCCGCACAAGCGGACCAACTTATCTATGACAGGTTAATCCTCTTATTGTTCGATATTACTCGCTCAGGTTGGCACCTTCCTTCGAGGGGTTGCCGTGACTTCACAGATCCTATGTATCTCCATCACTCTGAATAAGAGAAAATATAAAAAGGTTATTTAGTTATCTTTCATCTACGGGTATTACCATACACCATTACTGACCATCAGTCAAGAAAATTTTTAATACCAGGGTCAAAACTTTTAAACTTGGGAGCCGTAGGTATCATTTACTTATACTTTCGTTCGAGGGTAAAGCCCCGGCCCCGGACTTCGCTGATGTTCGTAATGCTGATGAAGGCTCTGGGATCGATCGTCTGGATCGCCAGATTTGCGCCGTAGAGCTTCCGGGCCGTGGTCACACAGAGCACTGCCATCTGTTCCTGGCGCATATAACCTGTCTCCACATGAACCAGAGTCACTCCCAGATCCATATCCGTCAGAAGTTCCTTCCGGATCTCTTCATATTTATCAGAGATCACCAGAAGCTGTACTTTTCTCTCGCCCATGACCGTCACATAGTTGACCACCATGGAGGAAAGGAACACGTTGAGAATACCGTAAAGCACCTGGTCGCTGGTCGAGAAAAAGGCCTGCATCACCAACACGGTAAAATCGCAGACATAGAGGGAAATTCCCACCGGAATCCCGAACTTTTTCTGCATAATCAGAGGCGGAATATCCAGTCCTCCTGTGGAAGCGCCCTGACGCACCACAAGGCCGATCCCTAGTCCCACCAGCACACCGCCGTAAATATCAGCCAGAAGAAGGTTGTCCGTCAGATGCATGATTCCCGGAATCCGCTCCAGCACATTCAGGCATAACGGATAGAAAAAAGTGCTCAGGATGATAGACATGGCAAACGCTTTTCCCATAAAAAACAGTCCCAGGAAAAACAGAATAAAATTCAGTACCCAGACCACATAACTCAGATTGATGCCGGTAAATTTATTAACGGCCAGACCAATACCGGTGGCCCCTCCCATAATGATCCCTGTTGACACCATAAAACAGTTTACCCCGAAGGCCAGAATAAAATTCCCAAGAAGGATCAAAATGAGTTTTTTTATCAGTGTTCGGTTCATTTTCTCTTCTCTCCTTTTTTTCTCATCGCTTCCGATTATATGTCATTCCTTTTTTCTTTGCAAACGACTGTGATAACGTGGTTTTGCGTCATTGCTTTATTGCGGCAGAATGCTTTCCCGGTTGCTTTTTCTACAAAAATCACATATACTGATAATGCCAGAGTTCCAAAGTCAAAAAGCCGTTCGTGCCTGCACGATAAGGTTTTTGACCTTGGAACCCGCCAAACATGAGGGAGGAAGCGCCATGGATGTCCATGAGATCAGCATGAATTGTAAAAGAACAGAATTTGTCGGCACCGCCGTGCTGGACACCATCGGCCTTTGTATCGCCGGTGTGGACGATACTCTTCTGAAAACGATGAATATCGGGACCCGCTATCACGCGCTGGGGCTTTTCAGCTCCCGTACCGGAGCTGCAGGCCAGCTCACCGCCATGGATGAGGCCGTGAAATCCACCGACACCGAAGTCCTCTCGATTGATTTTCCCAGAGACACAAAAGGCTGGGGCGGCCACGGAAACTATATCGTCATCGGCGGTGACAGCGTCTCCGACGTCCGCGATGCCATCCGTACAGCCCTTGAACTTACCAATAAATATGCAGGCGAGCTCTATATCAGCGAAGCCGGCCACCTGGAATTTGCCTATTCCGCCAGCGCGGGAAGCGTCCTTGAAAAAGCCTTCCACGCCAGACGCGGCCAGGCCTTTGGTTTTATGGCAGGCTCCCCCGCCGCTATCGGTCTTGTCATGGCAGACACCGCGATGAAAGCCGCCTCGGTTCAGATCGCCCGCTATATGACGCCCAGTCTCGGCACCAGCCATTCCAACGAAGTGATCCTGGCGCTCTCCGGCACCGCGGACGCCGCAAAGGAAGCGGTCCTTTCCGCCCGCCAGATCGGCCTGGAGCTTCTCATCGCGATGGGAAGCTATCCCGAGATCCCCGGGACACCCTACTTAGTATGAGGAATTTTCATGAAAAAAATCCGACGCACGCTTCTCATCTTCCTTCTCCTGCTTCTGGCAGGGGGAGGCTTTTATTTTTCCCACCGAAAAGGAAACACAACTCCCATCTCCGCTCAGGAAATTCACCTCAATACGCTGGTAACTGTCACGCTCTACGGCACAGACCGGACAGAACTTTTGGACGGGGCCTTCGCCCTCTGCGATCACTACGAAAAACTCTTCAGCCGCACGCTGCCGGAAAGCGAAATTTACCGGCTGAACCACGGCGAGATCAGCGAGGTTTCCCCGGAAACCTCGGAGCTTATTCAGATCGGCCTGTCCTACGGCGAACTCTCCGAAGGAGCCTTCGATATCTCCATCGAGCCCGTCTCCTCCCTCTGGGATTTCACCTCCGGAAATGCTGTGATCCCCGACGAAAAAGAACTTGCCGAAGCTGTGGCTCTCGTAGATTACCGGAAAGTCCATGTAAACGGCAATACTGTCACCTTCGACACCCCCGGCATGGGCCTCGATCTCGGAGCCATCGCCAAGGGCTATATCGCCGATCGCATCAAAGAGTACCTCAAAAAAGAAGGCGTCGAGCACGCCCTGATCAATCTTGGTGGAAATGTCCTCTGCCTGGGCGACAAACCGGAGGGAACAGCTTTTCGCATCGGTGTCCAGAAACCCTTCGGCGAATCAACAGAGACGCTCACGATCTGTCCCATCGAAGATCAGTCCCTCGTCTCCTCCGGCACCTATGAGCGCTTTTTCCAAAAGGACGGCCGGCTCTACCATCATATTTTAAACCCGAAGACCGGCTATCCTTATGATAATGGCCTCACCGCCGTCACAATCCGTTCCGACGATTCTCTTACCGGAGATGCACTGAGCACTACCGTTTTCGCCCTGGGCGAAGAAAAAGGGCTGGAGCTTCTGAACCGGCTCGACGGGGTGGAAGGCTTTGTTGTCCGGGAGGATTTGTCGATTCATAAATCGGAAAATTTCTAAAAAAAGATCCAGCCTCATGCAGGATGTCAACTGCATTGACTGGATCTCTTTTTTGTCATTTGTTACTATTCAAAGTCATAATTGCATAATCTTCCTCCTCATTTGAAACTCCTGTGGCATTATACCACAGAGACGAGGAGAAGTCACAATTCTTTACCAGTTTCTTCACAGGGCTAACACATTTTCCCAGTATAGTAAAACCATCAAAACTACTTCAGAATAGAAGAGATTTTGAAAGAGCAGAAAATAAATGATCCAGAACGTTTCGGCGTTCTCACGAAAGGTATGGTGAATTTTTATGAAAAATAAATATGCTGCAATCGTATTAGGACTGGCACTGACCATCTCTTCCTGCCCGGTATATGCGGCAGAGAATACAACCGAAGCCACCACAAATGCAGAGAACAGCTTGGAAACTGAGACCACTTCTGATTCTGAAGCAGAAGAAAATACCGTTTTGGGACAGGTGACAGCCGTAAATGACGACTCCATCACCATCGCCATCGGAACTCAGAAAGAAATGCAGGCTCCCGGTGGCGATGGCCAGGGACAGGCCCCGGACGGTAATGGCAACCAGCAGACGCCGCCGGAAAAACCCGACGATTCCAACGGTGATTCCTCTGACCAGCAGACTCCTCCCGAAAAACCAGAAGGAAGCTCCGAGGAAGGTTTTTCTGAGAATGATACGGTTTCCGCTGATAGCGGCAACGGGAAAGCTCCAGAAGCTCCGGCCAGCAACGATGCTCCCGATGAAAATGGACAGGGTCAGCCCTCCATGCTGGATCTGACCGGTGAGGAGCAGACCATCACCGTAACCTCCGACACTGTCATCACCAGACAGACCATGCAGGATCCTGGCAGCAACGGGCAGGGGCAGGCTCCCGATGGCAACGGTGCTCCGGACGGTCAGGCCCCGAATGGCAGCGCTGACAGCTCCGAGCCCCTCTCCCTCTCTGACCTGAAAGAAGGCGACATCGTCTCTGTTGTATTAAATGACGACGGAACCGCTGCTTCCATTACCGTTCAGTCCATGGGCGGCGGTAACATGGGCGGCGTCATGGGTGCTCCCGGCGGCCAGTCCCAGGGCGTAGACAGCTACACCGCAGTCAACACTTACTCCGAAGATACTTCTCTTGACGGAGATTCCATCGAATCCACAGGCACCGACGAAAACGCCGTTCTCGTGGACAGTGGAGCCAACGTCAGCATCAAAAACGCCACCATCACCCGCAATTCCGAGGACAGCACCGGCGGCGACAACTCCAGCTTTTACGGCGTGGGTGCAGCCGTTCTCGCCACAGACGGAACCGCTTCCGTAAGCAACAGCACAATCACCACTGATGCTAAAGGCGGAGCCGGCCTCTTCGCTTACGGCGACGGCACCATTTATGCAGCTGACAGTACAATCACTACCCACCAGGATACCTCCGGTGGAATCCACGCTGCTGGCGGCGGCACTCTCTATGCCTGGGATCTGAACGTGGAGACCAACGGTGAATCCGCAGCGACCGCGGCGGCGGCACCATGGTAGTAGAAGGCGGAACCTATACCTCCAACAGAGTTGGTTCTCCGGCAGTTTACTGCACCGCTAATATTGCCATCAATAATGTCACTCTGACAGCCAACGGCTCCGAGGCCGTCTGCATCGAGGGTCTGAACTCCCTTCATCTCTTCGACTGCGACCTCTCCGGAAATATGTCCGACGACGATCAGAATGACTGCACCTGGGGCGTCATCGTATACCAGAGCATGTTCCGGTGACTCTGAAGTCGGCAACAGCACCTTCCAGATGACCGGCGGCAAACTTTCCACCGGAAACGGCGGTCTGCTCTACACCACCAACACCGAGTGTACACTGACCCTGGACAGCGTGGATATCACCTACGCTCCGGACAGCGAATTCTTTCTCCGCTGCACCGGCAACAATAACCAGCGCGGCTGGGGTCAGACCGGAAACAATGGTTCTGACTGCCTCTTCACCGCCATCAACCAGGAGATGCAGGGCGATGTCGTCTGGGATTCCATCAGTGACCTTGACTTCTACATCACCGACAACAGTATACTTACCGGAGCTATTGTAGATGATGAAACCTACGCTGGTAATGGCGGAGATGGATATTGCAACGTTTATCTTGCAGAAGGCTGCACCTGGACTGTAACCGGAGACAGCACGGTTTCTTCGATTGAATCTGAGGGAAGTATCGTAGATGTGGATGGAAAAACGATTTCTATCGTGGGTACTGATGGTACTACCTATGTAGAGGGTGATAGCGAGTATACGATCACGACGGGAAGCTACAGTGATTCTGTGGATCTCACTGGGGCAACCAGTGAGGGAAGCTGGAGTGACTACTCTGTCGAGAAACCGGATACGCTTTAAGTAAAGCCTAAGAAACCTTTTGACAAAAGAGGACAGCTTTGAGAAAGCTGAAGAAATGATAGCGCAAAGGGGCGGCTCGGAGTCGCGAGCCCGCCGCCCCTCTGCACTCCCCACTGGGCCCGCTTAGAAAATAGGGGGCTTACGTCAGACTGGGAATGCGTGAAATGACAGGTGTTACTGGATAAGAAGATCAAAAAATAAGAGGCTTACGTCAGACTGCTACGCAGTGATAATAAGATGTTTTGTTATTCATATTGAAAGCTTAAATTGTTGGATTTCAATATGAAGCGTTAAACACCATATGATCGCTATGTACCAGCTTGACGTAAGCCCCTTATTTTCTAGTATAACGTTTCGAAAATAACTGGAGCATTCACGCAGGATGCAGATTCAACTGTGCAATCGGATTTGTAGACAAGTCAATGGTCTGGTTATTTCAAAAACGCTATACTAGGTTTTTATATCCACAACCACCCGTCATTTCACGCAATAGCAGTATGACGTAAGCCCCTTATTTTCTAGCGTGCCCAGGAAAGGGGGTGCAGGGGGAAAACCAGGACTGCAAGACTCCGATGGTTTTCCCCCTGCTTATTCCCTGGTGGCTTTCAAAAGCCCCCATATTAAAAAAGAGAGCCTCCCGCTCTCTTTTTTCATATCATCCAACTCTAAGTTTAAACTTCTGTATCTCCTTCTCCGAAGACACTCTCTCAATCTCCGCTCCAAGGCTTCTCAGCTTCTCCTCGAAGCACTCATATCCTCTCTGGATATACACGATATCATCGACCACGGTAATACCCTCCGCAGCCAGTCCTGCGATCACAAGAGCAGCTCCTGCTCTCAGATCCGGAGCGCTGACTCTTGCTCCTGTGAATTTTTCCACGCCGGTGATAATCGCACTGTTTCCTTCCACCTTCACATTGGCTCCCATGCGGGTGAGCTCATCGATGTATTTGAAACGGTTCTCAAAAATACTCTCTGTCACAATGCTGGTTCCCGAAGCCAGAGCCAGGGTTACACCGATCTGGGGCTGCATGTCCGTCGGATAGCCCGGATACGGCTGGGTCTTTACATGGGTGTTCCGGAGACGCTTGGACGCGACCACACGCACCGCATCATCAAACTCTTCCACCTCGCAGCCGATCTCCTCAAGCTTCGCTGTGGTAGCCTCCAGATGTTTCGGAATCACGTTTTTCACCATGATATCGCCCTTGGTGGCTGCTGCGGCAAACATAAAGGTTCCTGCCTCGATCTGGTCCGGAATGATAGAGTACTCCGTGCGATGAAGCTTCTCCACTCCGCGGATACGGATCACATCGGTTCCTGCACCCTTGATGTTGGCTCCCATGCTGTTCAGGAAGTTTGCCACATCAACAACGTGAGGCTCACGGGCGGAGTTCTCGATGATCGTATAGCCCTCTGCCATGGAAGCTGCCATCATAATATTGATGGTCGCACCTACAGAAACGGTATCCAGGAAAATATGACTTCCTCTTAAACGCTCTGCCTTGGCAATGATAGATCCATGACAGATCTCTACCTCTGCTCCCAGAGATTTAAAACCCTTCAGATGAAGGTCTATGGGACGGCTTCCGATATTGCAGCCGCCGGGAAGGGGAACTTCCGCTCTCTTATATTTACCCAGCAGGGCTCCCAGAAGATAATAAGACGCTCTGATCTTTTTGATATATTCATAATCGACACTGCAGTCACCGATCATAGATCCATTGATTGCAGCTTTATGACGGTCCAGTCTGTCCACCTTCGCGCCGATTCCGGCAATGGCCTCCAGAAGTACATTGATATCCTGAACATCAGGCAGGTTATCGATCACCACGGTCTCATCCGTCATGATCGCTGCTGCCAGGATGCCGAGCGCCGCGTTTTTCGCTCCGCCGATCTCTACCTCGCCAACTAACGGATTTCCACCTTTAATTATATATTGATCCATAAAGACACCTCAAATATTCTTTTTTATTCAGACTCAGGCAGCTTCACAATCCTGCCCTTTACCGATAAAAGCCACCGCATGCAAAGAAAATCTCTCCCGTAGGTTCAGGGCTTCTTTTCTCATCTTCGGTGGCACCATTGTCCTCGCTTACGCATCGAAACTAATGATTATTATAGTCTTTTTCGCCCTGTTTGTAAACAAAAATTAAGATTTCGGTAATTTTAGCTTGAAATCATAATATTTTCTTAAATTTTTAAGCCATTTTTATGCATATTATCCAATATTCAGGACATAATCAGGTGATTCCATGGATACATTTCCCTGCGTGTTTATTTTTCGACCTATCTGATAAGTATCCGGCTCACTCCTTTTTCAGGGCCTCTGCTACCAGCTCCACCGTCTCCCGGATGCCCAGAGTTTCCTCATCCACGGTCAGCTGTGCATATTTTTCATAAAGCGGGGTACGCTCTTCGTAAAGCCCTTTTAAGGTCTGTCCTTCTTTCAGCACCACTCCCCTGTCTTTTAAATTTCCCAGGCGACGGACCAGAACGTCATAGGGAAGCTTCAGATAGACCACGGTACCAATCTCACTTAAATGTTCCATGGCCTCTTTTCCATAGATGACGCTGCCTCCTGTGGCAATGACGCTCCGCTCCGGATTCAGTTCGCTGTTGATCTTATTTTCTACCTCCAGAAAGCCTTCGATTCCTCTTTCTGAGATAATCTCATGTAAAAGTTTTCCTTCCGCTTCCTGGATCACCAGATCGGAATCGATAAAACGGTAGCCGAGCACCTTCGCCAGGACTACGCCAACGGTACTTTTGCCGGATCCCGGCATTCCGATGAGAACAACATTTTTCATAAAGGCTCCTCCTTCTTTAGTTCCCGATGATACTTCCATCAGTGGCATTGATAGTCATGTAGCTGATTCTCGTCCCTTCTTCCACGCCATAGGCCTCCGCCACAGAGCCCGTGGCTGTCCCGATAAAACTCCAGGCAGGCACCAGAACGCCTGTATAGACCTCCACTCCGTTCTCTGTGGTAACGTTGCTGTCTTCCTGCAGAAGATCCTTGCTGATGACCCTCACATACCCCAGGCGCACCTCAGATATATTCAGATCTCCCGTAAGGACTCCAGCATCTATCGTCAGACTACCCTCCAGCATTTCCTCAAAAATCTGAGAAATTTCTGAAAAAGGCAGAAGGAACGCATAATCATCCTGCCAGTCCTCGATCTCAACCGGCGCCATCCAGTTGAAAGAGACAAGGCCGTTTTTTCCATAGACCACGTTAATATCTTCCTGGGGCCAGTTCATGAGACCGTCGTCCTGAATGTCACAATAGGTTGCTGTGGAAGTACGGATCACCGGCACGCCATCCACACTTCTGCAATAGGAAAAGCGCCTCACCGGCTCCTCATCCGTCTGCTGAACCATGGCATCCAGCTTGCTCCACCAGAAAAGCATCCCGTCTTTGACCTCCCAGAGCTCTGTCTCCTCCAGTCCAAGCGTTCTCATCAGCTCGCTTCCCTGCTTCTGGAGATCCACCTCTGCCAGATTTTCCTCATGGATCCGGTTTACCCCATTCTGGGCTTCGTTCAGCTTTTCCGCATCCTGACTGGAAAAAACATCCGCATAAGGGAGGTACATCGTAAACTGCACCGGATTCAGTTCATCCATATAGTGCTGCATTGTGCAGGAAAAAAAGCCGTTATCCATCATGGCAAACCCCAGAAATTCACTTCTGCCTGCAAGGTCTTTCAGCTCCTTTCTCTCCCAGTTGGTTCCATCCGCTGTGCTCCAGGAAAGCTCCTCACAGAGCATGACGAGATTCTGGGTCATAAGCTGCTCTCTCCAGTCGCTTTCCTTCTCGGCCGTCTCTCCCAAGAGCTCCTGCAGTGTAGTAAAATCATCCTCCGTATTAAAATAGAAGGTTTTCTTTCCATCCAGGAAATCACAGAGAAGCTTCCAGGCATCCGCGTAGCTGTCCGGAGGCTTGGGTTTTACCATCTCTGTCTGGCCGGAATAGAGCTCCTCGTAGGTACTCCCTTCTGTAAAAGTTTCCACATTCTCACCAACAGGAACCTCCTGAACCTCCGCAGCCGCCTCGCCGGTCCCCATGGTAAACCCGACTTCCTTCTTCTGAAGACTTGCCTGGCTGGAAGCATTATAACCGTACTCCTCCTCGATCTCCGTCTCTTTGATTTCCGTATCATAGTCGAACCCCTGCCTGATCTCATAGAAAGCGCCGCCCTTCATGAGGGCTTTTTCCATGCGTTCCATCTCCTCACTGGAAAAATTCCGGCTTCTGATCTTTTTCAGCTGGATTCCTTCCACCTCCGGCACAATGACCCGCGCGTTGGCCAACAGGCGGAAATTGCTGAAATCTTTATCGCAGAGGTAACGCACGGGAGCCTGAACCTGCTCCTGCACGCTGCTCTCATCTCCCTGATTTAAAAGCACACTCTCCTGCTCTTTTTTCGGAACCACCACCTGAAGGCTGGAATTCCGGCTGCAGCCATTCAGCAAAAGACTCCCCAGAAGAAAACCTGTCAGCAAAATTCTCCCTTTTCTCATTCGTCCGTCTCCTCCTGAAATACCACGCTGATTTTCGTTCCCTGACCCACAACGCTCTCGATCACAAGGTTCGCCCTGTGAATCTCGGCGATTTTCTGGCAGAGCGCCAGACCCATGCCAATGCCTCCGGCCTTCCGGCTCCGGGATTTATCTACCATATAAAAGGCCTCCGTAATCCGCGGTATCTCTTCCTCCGGAATTCCTTTTCCGGAATCCCGGACCCAGATGCAGCCCTTTTCCCCGTGAAGCTCAATGACAGAGCCCGGCTTCGAGGCCTTGATGGCGTTGTCCAGAAGGTTCACCAGAAGGCTTTCCATCAGGTCCACATCCATCTCACACTCCCAGCTCTCGGAGGAAGCCAGAAGCTCCATCTGACTGTCCTGCATATGGTAGCGCTCCAGATCGGCCACCTCCCGGACCAGTCTGTCCACCGGGTAAGGTTCCTTGTGAATCCGGTCCTCGTCATAAAGACCGATGAGGGTCATCATTTTTCCAGAAAGACGCTCCAGACGACGGCATTCGGAATTGATGTGCTCCAGAGCTTTTTTCTGCTGCTCCTCGGAAATTTTCACATGGAGAAGCGTGTCGGAATAGCCGATAATCGAAGTCATGGGCGTCTTGAGCTCATGAGTCAGACTTCCCAGCAGCTGACGCCGCCGCTCGGAAACGGTCTCCAGCTCCTCCATCTGTTCCTCCATCTTGTCCGCCATCCGGTTGAAAGCCACGCTCACCTTGCCGATCTCGTCATTTCGACGAACCCGACAGCGCCGCTCCCAGTCACCCCGGCTGATGGCCCCCGCGGTGTTCTCAAGCTCCGTCAGCGGTTTTAAGACCATCCGCACGAGCCAGAATACAATATCCACAGCAAAAAAGATCACCACCAGATAGATCATGATGAAAAGCCACATCTGCTTTGTCATTTCCTCATAAATGCCGGAAATATCCTTCACAAGAATGAGCTGGAACTTGAGATTTTCCTTTTTCTCCGTCTTCAGCGTCTGCCCCATGACCAGAAGATGGCGGTTGTCCGTTTTCTGCAGGACATAGGCCGGATCCTGGTCATTAAACCGCGCATCCTCCCCACTCACCAGCGTATAGCCCGTGAGATTCACGACCTCCTGGCCGTTTTTCAGCAGAATGTAATCCGTCCCGCCGTATTTCTGCACGGTATAATTCAGAAAGGATTTCCTCGTCACCTCGCTGAAACGGGAGAGCGGATTGTTGTTGATCTCCTGGGCGATGACATAAGAATTGACCTTCATCTGCTGCTGGTAGCTGCTGACGGTCTGGTTCAGGTTGTACTTCCAGGTCTCGTACAGCATGCCGCCTCCGAAAATCCCCATGGCAATGAAAAGCACCACTGCCGTCAGAAGGGAAATTTTCTTCCATAACTTCATCCTTAATCCTCCAGACGGTATCCGATCTTGGGAATCGTCTTGATCACATCAAAAAGTTCCAGTTTTTTCCGAAGCTGGCCGATGTGGACGTCCACGGTCCTGGTCTCCCCGAGATAATCGCTTCCCCAGACCTGATTTAAGAGCTGTTCCCGGGTAAAAGCCATGTTTTTATTCTTCGCCAGCAGCACCAGAAGATCGTACTCCAGGGGTTTTAAGCTGACCTCCTGGCCGTTTTTTGTGACCTGATGCTCATTTAAGTTGATCTCGATATCGCCCACAGTGATCCGGCTGATCTGCCGTCCGGTCCGCTCCAGCACTTTTTCGACGCGGACCAGAAGCTCCAGCACCTCGAAAGGCTTGACAATGTAATCCTCCGCTCCGGAACGAAGTCCCCGGATCTTCGAGCCCACGTCGCTTTTCGCCGTGAGATAGATCACCGGAATCTTCGCCTCCTTCATAAGGTCCATGAGCTCGAAGCCGTCTTTTCCCGGAAGCATCACGTCCAGAAGGGCCAGGTCGAAATTCCTGTCCGTTTTTAAGAGCTCTTCCACCTCGTTCCCGTCGAAAAGCGCCTCCGTATCGTACCCCGCCACTGTAAGATTCATGGAGATCAGCTCAGAAATGGCAGTATCATCCTCTATGACCAAAATTCTGTTTTTCAAAATATCCCTCTTTTCTATTTTTTCTCTTTCCAGCTTTTCAGCTCCTGATAGAGCCTTGCGATGGGAAGTCCCACCACATTGTTGTAGTCCCCCCGGATTCCTTTGACAAAAATCGCCGCTTTTCCCTGGATTCCGTAAGCCCCTGCCTTATCCATGGGCTCCCCGGTGGCGATGTAGTCACAGATCTCCCGCTCCGTCATCGGATAAAAGGAGACGTCCGTCCCCTCGGAAAACGTCCTGCTCTCCTGGGAAAAATGCCCGCTCTCCTTTTTGATGCGAATCAGGGTCACGCCGGTATACACCTGATGGGTTCTGCTGGAAAGCTCTTTCAGCATGGCTTCTGCACCTGCTTCCCCGGCGGGTTTTCCCAGCTTTTTCCCATCGATGGATACCATGGTGTCGGCCCCGACGATCAGAACGGAATCCTCGGCAAAGCCCTGCGTTTTCACCAGTTCCGCCACGGCTCCCGCCTTTCTTTTGGAGAGCTCCTCCACCATTCGGTCCGGGGCCTCCACCTCGATGTTTTCATCTGCTTCACTTACAATCACTTCAAATCTAAACCCAGCCCGGGCCATAAGCTCCCGTCTTCTCGGAGAAGAAGAAGCAAGCACAATCTTTTCCATATATAGAATCTCCGTTTTCTCTTTTTTCGTTTCGACACCTGCGAATTGCTCTGCTGACAGGCAGCTCACGCAATTCTGGTTCGTCTTATTCTACCATGCCGCTTATTTTTTCACAAGGAAGATATTTGTATTTCCATGACGGACAACCCTCTCCTCATCGCCACAACAAAAATCCGGCTGCCGGAGTTTCTTGCTCCTGCAGCCGGAAAAAATACCTTTACGCTCTCCTGGAAATCTTCTTCCGAATCGTCTGGCGGTCGTAATTATTCATGCTCTTTCGCACCATCTCAGAATCCGTGGGACAGTCGTAAGTGAGGTTTCCGAAACGCTGCCGCCCCTCGCTTCCTTTTCCCAGAACCAGCACGACGGTCTTCTCCCCCGCGTCCTGAATTGCCCGGTGAATCGCCAGCGCCCGGTCCTCAATGCACTCGCAGGGACAGCCCACCATCTCCACATAATGACCGGTCTCCTCGGAAATCCTGGTCACAGATTCCGTCCCCGGATCATCCGTCGTGAGATAAACCCGGTTGGAAAAAAGCCCGGAAATCAGTCCCAGATCCCGCCGCCGGTTCAATGCTTTGTCTCCTGGACAGCCGAAGACCGTGTAGATCTCATAGCCCGGATATTCCTTGTATACAGAATCATAGAGCTTCTCGAAGCTCAGCCGGTTATGAGCGTAATCCACGATGGCCACCAGTTTCCGGTCGCGGCTCTCGAACTCTTCCATCCGTCCCTTCACCTGCACATTGGCCAGAGCCTCCTTCATGGAGTCCACATCCACCCCGTAGGCATAAGCCGCCGTGATGGCCGCCAGCGCATTTTCCACATTGAAAAGGCCGTGCATCCGGAGATTGAACTTCTCATGGAACCGGTCGCAGCGCACCCAGAAGGAAATCCTTCCCCCGTGCATCTCGATATCGTGTCCCCAGATATCCGGCGCTCCCGTGGTTCCGAAAGTCAGCACCTTCTCCGCAATCTGAGAGGCAGAAAGGATTCTCTCTTTCTCTGCGCTGTCCAGATTCACGCAGGCCACCTTCGTCTGCTTGAAAAGAGAAAGCTTCGAGGTAAAATAATCCTCGAAATTTTCATGCTCGCAGGGGCTGATGTGATCCTCGGAGATGTTGAGGAAGATCCCCACATCAAATTTCAGCCCCCGTACTCTCTTATATTTCAGCGCCTGGCTGGAGACCTCCATCGTCAGATAACGGATGTTCTCGTCCGCACAGTTCCGGATATGGCGGTGGATTTCCATAGCCTCCGGCGTAGTCATCTTCGCCGGTACCAGTTCTTTTCCGTCGTAGATATCCACGGAGGAAAGGATGCCTGTCTCCTTCCCCTGCTGCTTCTTCTCCCAGACATCCAGGATCGCCTTAATATAATAGGAAGTGGTCGTCTTTCCCTTGGTTCCCGTGACGCCGGTGAGATGAAGCGGCAGCGGCTCCGTCCGGTAGAAAATGGCCGCCAGCACCGGCATGGCCTTCCGGATATCTTTCACCTGAATCCAGGCGGTCTCTTCCGAAAGCTCGTACCGCTTCTCGCTCACATAACAGATACAGCCCCGCTCCAGGGCCTCCTTTAAATACTCCACCCGGAAGTTTTTCCCTTTGCATACAAAGATCCCGCCGGAAACCACCTCCTTGGAATCAAAGGTCACCCCCCTGACCTCCGCCTCTTCTTCTCCATCTATACAAAAAGCCGCCGTCATATCGGCGCTTTCCAATTTCTCCAGATATTCCTTCAACTGTTCCATTCTTTATCCTGCCCCTCATATATTTGTGTAACCGGTAATCCAGCAGAATTTCCTGTTACATGAAAAAGCAACAGCTCTGACGCGAACTGCTGCCGTAAAGCCTAACAAAATTATAGCAGTTGTGGCTCACAAAAGTATACAAGATTTTGTAATCAAAATGTAAACTTACTACCTCTGCAAAATGCTCCGGAGATCTTTTTCCCTGAGATTTCCCAGTTTTTCCAGGCCTGCGGGAGAATTGTATACATTCCCTTCTGCGGAAACCCGGTAAACCTCCGCCTTTTCAAAGGGCTGCCCCAAGAAATGTCCGCTTCTGGATAGTGTATACAATACCATATCGTGATAGTCCTTCCAGAGCTCCTTTAAGTTCTCCTTCACCTCTTCTTTTTCCTCTTCCGTCAGGCGAAGGCTTCCGTCCCAGGCCGGATTTCCCACGCCATGACCCGCGCCGTGGCCGTCTGCCTCATCCCGGACGAGATAGAGGACGCCGTTGCATTTTCTCCGGTTCAGTCCATCCAGGAAGCCTCTGGTGAGAACGCGGTTTCTGTTCTCTCCTGTCAGGGTAACGCTGGTTCCATATACAATATCCCGACGGCTCAGAGCATCCATGGAATACATAAGGCTCTCATAAAGATAGGAACTCTTTCCCATTTTCTCCAGGTTGATATCCGAGCAGGCATCAAGACAGAGCATGGGAACCAGATTCCGGTGATCGCTGAAAAACTGATCATATTCTTCATTCAGAAGCGTTCCCTTCGTGAAAACCAGAAACCAGCTGTTCTGATACCGGGCCGCCCGCTCCAGGATCTCCCTCTCCATCAGCGGCTCTCCACCGGTGAGAAAGAAAAAACGGATACCCAGCTTTTCCGCCTCCCGAAACAGAACATCCCACTCGTTTACCGTCATGAGCTCTTCCTGATGTTTCGTATGAATATAACCGTTCTCACAACCTGGACAGGACAGATTGCAATGGACCGAAATATCTGCCTGCAGAAATACCGGAACATGAATCCCGGCTTCCCTTGCCTTCAGACGCCTTCCGGCTGCCTGGGCCCCGGAAATTTTTAGGTATGAATAAAGATCAAAAATTTCTCTCATACAAAACACCCTCTTTCGCCTTTTTTCGACTGGTACTTTTTGCATTTATTATAGCTTATTTGTGAAAGATGTCCAGTATTTTTTAATTTTTCCGTCAAATTGACAAAAGCGGCTCATGTATCTATGAACCGCCCTTGCATTTTAAGCTTATTTATTTTTCAGCGCTTCCATCTCTTTCTGCACCTGTTTCAGATTTTCACGGATGGACAGGCTCTGGGGACAGACTTTTTCGCATTTTCCACAGGCTTTGCACTTATCGGCCCGCTCTGCTTCCGGCAGATACTTGAAATAATTCTGTCTGGTGATCTCCTCATTTCCGTACATGGCAAGGTCGTTCCAGATCCGGAAGTTCTTCGGAATATTAACGCCATGCGGGCAGGGCATACAGTAAGCGCATCCCGTACAGCCATTCTTCGTTCTGGCCTTGATGGCAGTGGCAACTCCCTCCACAATTTTCTCTTCCTTCTCAGTCAGAGGCTCAAAATTGCCGAAAGTTTTCAGGTTGTCCTCCACCTGCTCCATCGTGGACATACCGCTTAATACCACATGGACGTCCGGATGGGATGCCACCCAGCGAAAGGCCCAGGAAGAAGTGCTGGCCTCCGGTCTTGCCTCCTTGAAGGGAGCTTCTACTTCCTCGGGAAGAGCGGCCAGAGAACCGCCTTTGACCGGCTCCATGATTACCAGGGGAACTCCCAGCTTCTCAGCCAGCGCATAGCCCTTATCGCCTGCCTGAATGTCACGGTCTATGTAGTTGTACTGGATCTGGCAGAAATCCCAAGGACGGCTTGTCAGAATCTCCTCAAAGACTTCATAATCATCGTGGAAGGAAAAGCCGATATAACGGATCTTTCCGGCCTCACGCATGGACTCCACGAAAGGAAGCACATCCAACTCTTTTACCTTTTCCCAGGCTTCCTTGTCCAGGCCATGCAGAAGATAAAAATCCACATGATCCACAGCCAGGCGCTCCAGCTGCTCGTCAAAAATTCTCTTTACATCCTCTTTTTTCTCCAGCTTCCAGATCGGAAGTTTTGTGGCCAGATAGAAGGAATCCCGGTCATATTTTTTCAGTACCTTACCCACAAAAGGCTCGCTGTCTCCATTGTGATACGGGTAAGCCGTATCGATATAGGTAACGCCGGCCTTGATGGCTGTATCCAGCATTTTCTCTGCTTCCGGCTCATCGATCTTTCCATCCGGCGTCTGTGGAAAACGCATGCATCCAAAACCTAAAAGTGACGTAGAAATTCCCAGTTTTTCAAATTTGCTGTACTCCATTTTTCTACCTCCATTGATATGTTCAGACTTTGTCTGTACTTACCAGTATAGCAGTTTTTTTCTCATTTGCAAGCGGGCACTCCGACCTTTCCTCGGCCCGGAAACCGTCTTTTTGTCCCTCCTTTCTTGCTTCTCCCCCATCAGGATGATATGATTAAAAAAAGCCCATTCGGCAGAAAGAAGGTACCTATGAAAAAATTTCTGATTTACGTCTCCGCCCTCTCCCTTCTGGGCTCTCTTCCCGTCTCCGCCAATGATGAGACGGAGGAAACCTGGGCCGTCTACTGGTATCTCTGCGGCAGCGACCTGGAAAGCCAGTACGGCTGTGCCACAGAGGATCTCTCCGAGATGCTGGAGGTCTCTCTCCCGGAAAATGTCACCGTTGTCGTTGAGACCGGTGGCGCCACGGAATGGCAGAATGAAACCGTCGATCCCTCTTGCCTGGAGCGCTATGTCTACCAGGACGAGGAGCTGAGTTTTGTGGATTCCGTCCCTTCCGCCAGCATGGGGGAGGCTTCCACCCTGGCCGATTTTCTTGACTTCTGCTCCACCAATTATCCCGCGGATCACACAGCTGTGATCTTCTGGGATCACGGTTCCGGCAGCGCTTCCGGCGTCTCCTTCGATGAGATCTACGATTACGACTCTCTGACCCTGGATGAGATCTACAACGCTTTTGCCTCCGTCTACGAGCTCTCAGCGGAAAATCCTCCCCTCGACCTCGTGGGCTTTGACGCCTGCCTCATGGCCACCGTTGACACAGCCTCCATGCTCTCCGACGTGGCTTCCTACATGGTTGCCAGCGAAGAGACCGAGCCTGGAAACGGCTGGTACTATACCGGCTGGCTGGGCGCTCTTGCCGAAGATCCTTCCATGGACGGTGCAACACTTGGTACCGCTATCTGCGATTCTTTCCAGGAGGGCTGTGAGATCTACGGAACAGACGATGAGATCACGCTCTCGGTCATCGACCTTTCCCGGATCAGCCCCCTTCTGGTGGCTTACGACAATCTCGGAAGGGAAGCCCTCTCCTACGCCTGCGCCGATCCGATCTTTTTCTCCGAGTTTGGCAGAAGCGCCCTCCAGTCGGAAAATTACGGCGGAAATACGGAGGATCAGGGCTACACCAATATGGTGGACTTAGGCGACCTGGTAAACAACAGCGCCGCACTTTTCACCGATACGGGCACGGACGTGCTCTCCGCCCTGGAGGACTGCGTTGTATACAAGGTCAATGGCCCTTACCGGGAAAAATCCTCCGGCCTTTCCTGCTACTATTCCTACAGTGGAAATACCGACGATTTCATTCAGTATGCTTCCGTCGGCGCCAGCGACGCTTTCCGCTATCTCTACAGCTACGAGCTCAGCGGCAGCCTCGATGAGGATGGCATCGCCTATGTAAGCGAGATGGGTTACGGGAAACTCCCGGAAATCCCCTCCTTGGCCGAAGATGGCTCCGGCGATTATCCCCTCACCTTAAATGACGAGGGCTATGCAGTCATGGAACTGGATGCAGACACGGCCAACCTCTTAAAGGGCGTCTATTTCCAGCTGGCCTACATGGATGTGGAGGACGATATTCTTCTCTATCTCGGCCGTGACAACGATATTGACATGGACTGGGAAAACGGCGTCTTCACTGACAATTTCCGCGGCGTCTGGGGCTCCATTGACGGCAATCTCTGCTACATGGAGATCGTCTATGAGGGCGACGATTACAATCTCTACAGCGTTCCCGTGAAGCTCAACGGCGAGGACTACCATCTCCGGGTCGTTTACGATTATAGTGCGGAGGAATTTACCATCCTCGGCGCCAGAAAAGGCATCAATGACAACGGCATGTCCGACCGGAATCTGATTCAGCTTCAGCCCGGCGATGAGCTCACCACGATCCATTACGCCTCCACGATCTCCGGGGATGACGATTTTACCCCGGTGGAAATCGACACCTTCACCGTCACTGAGAATACAACCTTTGAGGAGACCGAGATGGGCGACGGCCAGTTCCTCATGCTTTTCGAAATGGTGGACCTGAAAAATGAATCCGTCTACTCCGATCCGATCATCTTCACCGTCACCGACGGCGAGATTGAAGCGGAACTGTAATTCGAGCCCCTTTTGCAGGCAGCTGCTTTCTTTTCCGGAAGCGGCTGCCTGTTTCTCTTTGTTATGCCTTGCAATCCTATTTGCTTCATGATACACTGGGCGTGCTGCTTTTTACAGTATTTTTATCAGAAGGAGAATATCTATGACTTCAACCGCATCGGCCAAAAAGGATTCTGCCGGGGGCCTTTTTGCCAGATATGTCTCTCAGAATATCCTGGGAATGCTCGGATTATCTGCCTATGTGCTGGCAGATACTTTTTTCATCTCCCTGGCCCAGGGTGCGGACGGTATCACCGCCCTGAACCTGATTCTGCCTCTCTACAGCCTGATCTTCGCTATCGGATCGATGATCGGCGTAGGTTCCGCCACCCGTTTTAAAATTTATCGCGCCAGAGGAGATCAGGAAGCGGATTACTATTTTTCCAACGCCATCATTTTTGCCGTGATCTTCGGCCTGATCTTTTCTCTCGCCGGCCTCTTTTTCCCGGGCCCCATCGTAAGGCTTCTGGGAGGCACGGAGGACATTGTGGCCATTGGTATACCGTATACAAGAATTTTTATGCTTTTCGGACCCTTTTTCATGATGAACTACATCTGCAATGCCTTCGTCCGGAACGACGGAAATCCGTCCCTTGCCATGACAGCCACTTTTTCCAGCAGTATCTTCAATATCGTCATGGACTATGTTCTGATGTTCCCACTGAAAATGGGAATGCCCGGCGCGGCTTTGGCCACTGCCTTCTCTCCCATCGTGGGAATCGGTATCTGCTGTATCCATTTTTTTTCCAAAAAGAACTCCGTCCGTTTCCGTCTGCAGCTTCCTTCGCTTCGACGTCTCGGCCGGGCCTGCCAGCTGGGTGTAGCGGCTTTTATGGGTGAGATTTCCTCCGGTGTGACCACCATGGTCTTCAATTTCCTGATTCTCGGGCTCACCGGAAATACCGGCATCGCTGCCTATGGCGTCGTCGCCAACGTGGCTCTGGTGGCCACAGCGGTCTTCAACGGTATCTCCCAGGGGTCCCAGCCCCTTCTCAGTGATTATTATGGAAAAAATGACGACAAATCCGTACAGAAGATTCTCCGCCTTTCCATCATCACCGGAATCGCCGCGGCTGTCCTCATCATCCTTGTCACAAACCTGATTCCGGATGTAATTGTCGCCGTCTTCAACAACGAGAACAACGCAGAAATGGCTTCCTATGCGGTCTTCGGCGTCCAGCTCTATTTCACCGGCTTTCTCTTCGCCGGCTTTAACATCATCGGCACTGGTTTCTTAAGCGCCACGGAAAGTGCTGCCTGGGCCTTCATCACCTCTGTGCTCCGTGGTTTTGTGGCCATCAGCCTCTGTGCACTGCTCCTCTCCGCCCTCTTTGGCATGACCGGCGTCTGGCTGGCCTTCCCGGTGGCCGAGTTCATCACCGCCGTTCTCATGGTGATCGCCATCGCGCAGAACGTCCGGAAAATGCGGACTAAATAAGATTGCAATTAAAAACGCAGACTTCTCTTTTTATCGAGAATCTGCGTTTTTTGTTTACCGTCTGCGGGGCCGTCTTTTAAAAAGCCCTGCAAACAGAAGAGCCAGAACCAGGACTCCCAGAGAAATCGCGAACCAGATGAGATTCGCAGAAATGCCGGTCGAGGTCTCTTCCCCCATACCGCCTGGCATGTTGCCGGGAACAAAATTGTCATTCCCGTTTCCGTTACCATTGCCGCCCATGGGCTCACCCCCGTTCTGATCAAAGTTTCCCGGGGCAGCGGGCATGTTGGCGTTGTCCTGAGAGGTGGTCTGAGTGGAAGTAGACTCAGATTCAGACTCCTGCGTCGTGGTCTTCTTGCCTGCCACTTCCTGATCCGCCGTCTGGTCCGAAGTGTTTTCCGGCACAGTATCCTGCTCTAAGGTCTGCTCTGAAGCAGTTTGTGGCAGTGATTCTTGAATCATCTGATGCTCCACAGCTTTTGTCTCTGCTTCTGTCTCCTCTGTTGTTGTGCCTGCTTTCGTTTCCTGCATTTTTGTATCTTCTTTCACATCTGCACTGTCTTTTTCCGCTGTACCCGCTACCGTCTGCATCAGCGCAGTTTCCGTACTGACATTGTTTTCTTCAGTTACTTCCGTTTCTGCAGCTTCTGCATTTTCCGTCTCTTTATTTTCTTCTGATTTGTTTTCACTCTTCTGGTCCGTACTGCCCGGCGTTCCACCACCAGGCATCTGCAGCATATTGCCCGGTGCTCCGCCCTCGCCCATATCCGGCATCTCACCCTTTTTCCTGTCCGGCGGGCCTCCCTGCGGCATGTTATCAGGCATTTCCCCGTCTCCCGTACCCGCAAAAGCTTCTCTGGCGTCATCGCCTCCCGGAGCGCCGCCTCCATTGTTCATGGTGCCCATAACGCTTAAGTCCACGTCAGAAGCATCAATGAGCGTCGTCGCACTCCTCTGCTCCTCCTCCGTAGTGGGAATCATACCATTCAGCTGACCCTCAATGGATTCCCCGCGAAGCTTCACCACCGTACAGAGCATCTCAGCCGCTGCCTCATACTCCTCATAAGTATAGAACGCTGTCGAATCACTCTCCACGAGAGAGTCGATCCGGCTTCTGGTCCGGTTATAAAAAGTCTCAAACCCACCGCCATTGATATACTCATCCACCAGCTGCTGAAGGCAGGAAAGATATTTCTCATGATACTCCTCATTTTCCATCAGAGTATCAAAGAACGTAGTCCCTGAAAAAGCATTGTCGATGGGACTGTTTATCACAGAGGAAGCATCATTTCCCATTCCCATGCCGCCAAAAGCCAGATTGTAATCCCAGGGGATCAGATTCAGCTTTCCGCCGGACTCATAGAGATAATAATTGTGCGCCATATTTCCGGAAAGGCTGTCATCAGTGGTCGATTCTGTTGCTTCTCAAGTCGTAAAGCACATCTTTGAGCTTGCGGCAGAGGGCTTGACACCTCCGGCAATTGCAAGACAGCTAACGGAGGAAAAGGTGCTTATCCCATCGGCGTACACCCTCCAATATCACCCTGAGCAATGCAACCGAAAAGCGGAGTACGGCTGCACAAGCTGGAACGCAAACACGGTAAGAGAGATTTTAAGCCGACAGGAATATCTCGGTCATACTGTGCTGAGAAAGACCATCGGAACGAATTTTAAGACCGATGAACGCCGCTTTGCCACCGATGAGGAACGCCTTGTGTTTGAGGACACCCACGAGCCAATCGTTGACAGCGAGCTTTGGGAGCAGGCGCACAGAAGATTGAAACACGCCACACGCCGTATAAAGGAAGGGACGCACCAAGAGGAATGCTTACTGCCCGGTCTTGTGTATTGCGCTGATTGCGGCAGTAAGATGTCCTATCAGACGAATTACTACAAAAGCGGAGAACCCTATCACTCGTTCCGATGCAGCAGCTACGGGAACAGAACCGTGAACTGCACCATCCATCATATCAGCGACAAAGTCCTCTATCAGTTGGTACTGCGCTCTATCCAACGCCTTTCAAGCCACATTATCGCAGATGAGCGTGGCTTTGCGGAAGAACTGAAAAGCAAATGGGAAGCACAGGCGAATGGCAAACCGCAAAAGCAAAAGGATGAACTTCAGACAATCAACCGCAGACTGAACGAGCTTGACCGCCTGATTGGAAGCCTTTATGAGAATTTCATTTCAGGTCTGCTGCCCGAAAAGCAGTACAAGTCCCTGATGAAGAAATACTCGACTGAGCAGGACAGCCTTGAGAGCCAAGTGTCGGAAATTCAGGAGAAGCTGGAGCAAAAGAAAGCGTCCTCTGCCCATATCGGGCGGTTTATCAGGCTCATCAAGAAGTATAAGCAGCCCGCAGAGCTGACAAAAGAGATGGCGTGTGAACTAATTGATAAAATCGTTGTTCACGAAGCCATAGGCAAGAAGCCGAACCGACAGCAGCAGGTGGACATCTACTATAACTTCATCGGGCAGTTTGACCTCCCGCTTTCTGAAAATGAAATTGCCGAAGCAAGACAAAAAGCCGAGCAAGAAGCGGCGGAAAAAGCCAAGCGCAAGAAGAACCGGCAGCGTGAGAGCAATGTTGCACATCAAGCCAAAGCAAAGGCGGAACGCTGGGCGGCGAATGACGGGCATAAGTACCCGAAGCGTATCTGCGAACAATGCGGCAAAGAGTTTTATCCGAACAACACAAGGCAGAGGTTTTGCAACACCGACTGTACAAAAGCCCATCAGCAAGCCGAAAAAGAAAAGAAACGCTATGCTGAAAAGGGCAACCACACCTTCCGTCAAAAGGCCTGCAAAATATATGGCAAGCCCTTCTGGCCGTCCAACGGTCAGGAGGTGCTGTGCTCCGAGGAATGCAAAACCATCAATCGCAACCAAAGACAGCTTGCCTATTATTACCGTAAGCAATCCGGGCAGAAAGCCGGAGAAGCAATATAAAACCAAGGAGGACGACACAATGGAAGAATTCATCACAGACAAAAGGACAGGCTTGCGCTATGAGCTTGTCGGGGACTACTATCTGATCGCCGGAGAGGACGAGCCGGAGGGCAGACCCATCGGCATTTGGGGACAACGACACCTGCAGTATATCCGCAAACACAAGGTCGGTCTGTATGCCGAGCTGCTGACTACCGGCAAGCTGAACGATTACCTTGCAGACCTCAACGAGCAGACAGAAGCATTGTTTTCTCGACTGGTAAAGCAGCTTTCCGAAAAAGAGGGTGTAACGGAAGCTCTCAAAGCGGAGAACCAGATGCTGTGGGTGCAGAGGATGAACAATATCCGTAGCGCTACTATGGAAATCGTTTCGAGTGAGCTTATATACTGTTAATACTAAGCAAGAAAAGTCGCTGTCGTCGGACGGCGGCTTTTCCTTTTCGGGTAGTATTCAAGAAGTCATAAAGTTCCGTGAGTAATGGAAGAAGCCAGCGCTTGCGGAAATGTCACAATTTACGGAGGTAAAGTTTAAAATACCACTTGCCTTTTTGTTCTTGTTATGATATTATTGGTATACATACTAAAGCGCTTGAGGGGCGGTGATATATTTGCGGAGAGACAGCAGTGAAACAAAGAGGAAAATACTGACCGTGTGCGTCCGTCTCTTTCTGGAACAGGGGTATAAAAACACCTCTGTCAGTCAGATTGTGGATGAAGCAGGTGTTGCAAGAGGAAGCTATTTGAATCTGTTTCCTACCAAGGACAGAATTTTGCTGGAATTGACCGAAACGATGTTCGGCGGACAGTTCGGCGTGGCAAGAAGCATTGCAGACAGCAAGCTGCCGCCGGTTTACGCCTATGCGGTGGAAACGGCGATCCAACTGACACTGACTGAACTGAATGAGAACCTGCGAGAAATTTACATTGAAGCCTATTCCCTGCCCGACACGTCGGAATATATTTACCTGCATACCACAGCAGAGCTGAAGCAGATTTTTGGTGAAAATTTCCCCGATGATACCGAGAGCGACTTTTACGAGATGGAAATCGGCACGGCAGGACTGATGCGCAGCTATATGGCGAGAAAATGTGATATTCATTTTCCGTTGGAACGCAAGCTCAGCCGCTTTTTGACGGCGGCTATGCGGGTGTATCGGGTACCGGAGGCAGAGCAGGCAAAGGTGCTTGCCTTTATTCAATCACTGGATATCAAGGCAATCGCCACCGAGGTAATGTATAAGCTGTTCGCCATGTTGGAAATGAAATATGACTTTAAGCTGTCAAAGGACAGCAAAGGAGAGGAAACTATATGAATAAGAAAATTTTGAGCGTTGTGCTCATACTGTGCGTGATGCTGGCTGTTATGCCTATGACGGCATATGCGGCGGATATTGCGTTTTGTACTAAATGCAACAAGATACAAACGGTAAGGGCGACTTATCAATACGCAGATGATAAATTGCACAAATGCTCTGTTACATGCACGGTGTGTTATAATAAATGGTATTATGGAGAGGCACACATTTGGAGCGGAACGGCGACTTGCACAAGCGGAAGGACATGCACGGTTTGCGGCGGATCTTCCGAACCGCTTGGGCACGACTGGGGCACTTGGACGCAGAACAGCGATGAAAAGACCCACACCCGAATCTGTAAGCGTGACACCAGCCATACGGAAACCGAGAATTGCCACGGCGGCACGGCGACCTGCACCCAAAGAGCAACATGCACAGTTTGCGGTGCGGAATATGGCGATGCTCTGGGACATGATTTTACTACCAGTTGGACACATGATGATAACGAGCACTGGAAGCAGTGTTCCCGTTGCGATAAAAAGGATGACGTAGGCCCTCATACTTGGGACAACGGTACGATAACAACAGCGCCTACCTGCACAAAAGCGGGCAAAAAGACATATAGCTGCACCAAGTGCGACGCAACAAAAATAGAGCCGATTCCAGCTACGGGCCATAGCTGGAAGTCCGATTGGACGTCCGATGCAACGCATCACTGGCATGAATGTGCCAATGAAAACTGCGATGTAACGGATAACGCGGGAAAGAACGGCTACGCGGAGCACTCCGGCGGCAAAGCGACCTGCACCCAAAATGCCGTCTGTGAGTTTTGCAAGGCTGAGTATGGCGAAAAGCTGCCCCACGACTTCACGGCGGAGACCGTGGATGCAAAGTACCTGAAATCCGCCGCCACC